>NZ_CALBSN010000067.1 GCF_937967675.1 uncultured Flavobacterium sp.
AAAAACAGAGTAATTGGAATGGGTGGAGCTTTAGATAGTTCTCGTTTCAAATATTATTTATCAAAAGCATTAGACAAACCAGCTAATGATGTTCAAGGTATGGTAATTGGAGGTCACGGTGATACTACTATGATTCCATTAACACGTTTAGCATCTTACAACGGTGTTCCAGTTTCTAATTTCTTGTCTCAAGCAGAGTTAGATAAAGTAGCTGCTGATACTATGGTGGGTGGCGCTACTTTAACAGGTTTGTTAGGGACTTCAGCATGGTATGCACCAGGAGCTTCTGTGGCTTATTTAGTAGACAGTATCTTAAATGATCAAAAACGTATGATTCCATGTTCAGTATTTTTAGAAGGCGAGTACGGACAAGAAGATATTTGTATGGGAGTTCCATGTATTATTGGTAAAAATGGAGTTGAAAAAATCGTTGATGTACAATTAAATGATGTTGAAAAAGCATTGTTTGCTAAGAGTGCAGATGCAGTTCGCAACATGAATGCTGATTTGAAATCAGTATTGTAATTTTACATCAAAATAAAAATTGAAAAACTGTCAAGTAATTGGCAGTTTTTTTTTGTTATAATCATTTTTAAAATAATATTTTTGGTAGTTCTTTTTTGCTAAAAATTCGAGTTTTTAACAATATTTTCTGTTTTGTGAAATACTTTTTTATGTTGCAAGTATTTCATTTTTAAGGAATAATGTGTTTTTTTAGTGAAACTTAGGTAAAAAGGTTACTTTAATCGAAAATAAAATTGCTAAATCCTATTGTAAATTATATATTTGTCCGTTTTTATAAAATAGAATAAATAAATTTTAGAATAATGCAGAATAGAGGACTTATTAAATTTTTCACAATTATCTTTGCTTTGGTATGTGTATACCAGCTTTCTTTTACTTTCGTAGCGAATAGTATTGTTTCTGATGCAAAAGCTTTTGCAAAAGGTGATACAGCTAAAGAATTACGCTATTTAGATTCTATCGGTAAAGAAGAAGTATACTTAGGTCATACTTACAAAGAAGTTACTAATAACCAAATCAACAAAGGTCTTGACTTAGAAGGAGGATTAAACGTTATTCTTCAAATTTCAGTTAAAGATGTTTTAAAAGGATTGGCTAATGATTCTAAGAATCCAGCTTTCAATAAAGCACTTGCTGATGCAAAAGCAAACCAACAAGGAAATCAAGATTATATTGATGCTTTCTTTGTGGCAGCCAATGCTGCTAATGTAAGATTATCAGCTGCTGATGTTTTTGGAAACAGAAACTTAGATGAGGTTATTAAGTTTGATATGACTAACAAACAAGTTGAGCCTATTATCAAACAAAAAGTTCAAGAATCGGTAGAAAGTGCTTTCAAAGTATTAAGAGAACGTATAGATAAATTTGGAGTTACTCAACCTAATATTCAATTATTAGGAAAATCTGGTAGAATATTAGTTGAATTACCAGGAGCAAAAGATGTTGATCGTATTAAAAAATTATTACAAAGTACGGCTCAATTAGAGTTCTGGGAAACTTATAAAGTTGAAGAAGTAGGTCAATACTTAATGTCGGTTGATGAGGCATTAAAGAAAACAGAAGTAGCTGTTAAAGCTGCGCCTGTAAAAACTTCAGGAATCGATTCGTTATTAACAGATAAAGCAGATACTATTGCTTCAAAAAACAGTCCTTTTTTAGGTAAAATGGTTGCTCCAGGTATGCAAGGTTCGCCTTACATAGGAAGTTTTGCTACAAAAGATACGGCAGTTATTAATGGGTATTTAAAAAGAGATGATATCAAGGCTTTATTACCAGCTAATTTGGCTAATGTAAGATTTGCTTGGGGAAAAACTAATGCAAAAACACCTGAAGTTACTGAATTATATGCTTTAAAAGGAACAAGAGATAATGTTGCGCCATTAAGTGGTGGTGTAATTGTTGATGCAAGAGATACTTTTGATCAATTAGGTAAACCTGCTGTTTCAATGCAAATGAATGGAAATGGTGCTAGAAAATGGGAACAAATAACAGGAGCCGTTTCGCAACAAGGAAATGCAATTGCAATTGTATTAGATAATATTGTTTACTCTGCACCTGGTGTAAGTAAAGGAGCAATTACTGGAGGTCAATCAGAAATTTCTGGAAACTTCACAATTGAAGAAACAAAAGACTTAGCAAACATTTTAAGAGCAGGTAAATTACCAGCTGCTGCAGAAATCGTTCAGTCAGAAGTGGTAGGGCCATCATTAGGTCAAGAAGCTATCGATAATGGTATGTTGTCTTTCGTTATTGGTTTCGCATTAGTATTATTATGGATGTTAGTTTACTATGGTAAATCAGGATTCTATGCAAACTTAGCTTTATTAGTAAACATTTTGTTCATTTTTGGAACATTAGCAAGTTTTGGTGCTGTATTAACATTACCAGGTATTGCGGGTATCGTATTAACAATTGGTATGGCGGTAGATGCTAACGTAATCATCTTTGAAAGAGCTAAAGAAGAATTAGATAATGGTAAATCAGTTCAAGAAGCTACTGATTATGCTTTCACTTGGAAAGGTGCGATGTCATCTATTATTGATGCTAACGTTACTACTGCAATTACTGCAATTATTTTATTAGTATTTGGTACAGGACCAATTCAAGGTTTTGCTACTACATTATTAATTGGTATTATAACTTCTGTTATAACAGCCGTTTTTGTAACTAGAATGTTCTTAGATTGGAGTTTAAGCAGAAATGAAAAATTAGCATATTCAACTTCATTAACTAAGACTTGGTTTAAAAATTTAAATATCGATTTCTTAGGGAAAAAGAAAATTGCTTATGTGGTTTCAGGTATTTTAGTAGCATTGAGTATTTTCTCATTAGCAACTAAAGGATTAAATCAAGGTGTTGATTTTGTTGGAGGTAGAACTTATCAAGTACGTTTTGATAAACCAGTTTCTGCTCCAGATGTAACGGCTGATTTAGTAGCTGTTTTCGGAAGTGCTGAAGCAAAAGTTTATGGTGGAAACGACCAGTTAAAAATCACTACCAAGTATAAAGTTGACGAAGAAGGTGAAGGAGTAGATAAAGAAGTAAACCAAAAATTATACGAAGGTTTAAAGAAATATTTACCAGCTGATTTAACTTATGATAAATTTGCAAATCTTTATGAAGGTAAAAAAGTAGGTATTTTATCATCTGCAAAAGTTACTGGTACTATTTCTAAAGATATTAAAACAAACTCTTTATGGGCAGTTTTAGGTTCATTATTTGTAGTATTTGTTTACTTAATGATTAGTTTCCGTAAATGGCAGTTTGGTTTCTCAGCTGTAATTGCAGTTGCTCACGATACAATCATTGTATTAGGTATTTTCTCTTTCTTCTATACAATTTTACCATTCAACATGGAGATTGACCAAGCATTTATCGCTGCTATCCTAACGGTAATTGGTTACTCGTTGAATGATACGGTAATTGTATTTGATAGAGTTCGTGAGTACTTAGATTACAATTCATCACCAGATTTCAAAGGATTAGTAAACAAAGCGTTAAATACTACATTAAGTAGAACTATCAACACATCTGCTACAACTTTAGTGGTATTAGTAGCTATCTTCATCTTTGGAGGTGAAACGATTAGAGGTTTCGTATTTGCTATCTTAGTAGGTATCTTAGTAGGAACTTATTCTTCATTGTTCATTGCAACTCCGGTAATGCAAGATACAATTGGTGAAAAAGAAGGTCGTAGAATGGCTGAATTTAAAAAAGAAGACTAATCAATTAGTTTCAACATATAAGAAAGTCCTGATTTGTTTCAGGACTTTTTTTATATATTTATATTTCTAGAATTGATACTTATGAAAATTAAATTTGTTTTGATTACGCTATTGTTTGTGTTCTTGTCCTGTAATAAGAACAAAGTCTATCATGATTTTGATTCCAATTTTGATAATAATCGTTGAAATGCATCTGATGTTAGAGTGTTTGAATTCGAAAATACGAAATCAGAAGGTATTTGTGACTTGAAACTTCATTTCGGTCATGCATTGGGTTTCAGTTTGAAGAAGTGCCTTTAGAAGTCGAAATTAAGGTTCCTGATGGTGAAATGGAAATGCTTCCTGTTACAATTAAACTAATTGATGATTCTGGAAAGGATTTAGGTGATTGTTCTGGTGATATTTGTGATGTTTTTCAAACCATAAAAACCTAGAAAAAGGAAAATATAAAGTGGCTGTCAAAAGTAAGTTTGCAGGGCCTTATTTACCGAATGTTCTCGGTGTTGGGATTGTAATTGAAAAGCAAAAATAAAAAAGGCGGTTAGTATTTCTAACCGCCTTTTTGTATGTATTATTTCATTAAGCTTCTTTAACTTCTTTTGCTTTCCAAACAAAGTAAATTCCAATAAATATAAACGGAATACTCAGCCATTGCCCCGTGGAAAAGGCATTGAATATTGGATATTGCTCAAATCCACCTTGACTTTCCTTAACAAATTCCACCACAAAACGTATTGACCAAAGTAAAATTAAAAACAATCCAAATAAGTAACCCGCTTTGTTTCTTGCTTCTGTTTTCCAATATAAAAACATCAAAATAGCAAAAACAAAAACATAACAAATAGCTTCGTATAATTGTGCTGGATGTTTTGGGGTTACAGCAGCTAAATATTCTGCAAATTGAGGGTTGTTAGTAATAGCACTGTAGGCTTCGTTTTTATCTCCAATTTGTGTTATTTGCATAGCATCGTTTGCACTATATTTATCTCTTAAAAACTTAATTCCGAAAGCTGAAGTAGTTTCAGTTCCTACTATTTCTGAGTTGAAAAAATTTCCTAAACGAATAAAAATCGCACCTAATGAAACTGGAATTACAATTCGGTCTAAAATCCATAAAAATGAACGTTTGATTACTCTTCTTTGGATGTAAAACATGGTTATAATAATTCCAATTGCCGCACCATGACTCGCTAATCCAGCAAAACCAGTGAAATGTAATGTAGGTTTGGTGCTAATTGGTAATAAAATACTCAACGGGTCTTGATTAAATAATTCTGGTTGATAAAAAATTACATGTCCCAATCGAGCTCCCAACATAGTGGCTACCAAAGTGTAAACAAATAACTTATCTAAAGATTCTACCGATTCGTTTTCTCTTAAAAAAATAGGTTTCATTACATACCAACCTAATCCAAAAGCCAATACCCAAGAAAGGCTGTAAAAACGTAACATGAAAAATCCTAAATCAATCCCTTCAGAAGGATTCCAAACCATATTGAGTGCGTGAATCATAATTTTTTGTTTCTGATTAAAGCGTAAAAATAAATATTATTATTGGGAAACTTGTTAAAATTCCGATAAGAAATTTTTTCAAGAACAATGACAATTTCAAAAATCAATTTCAAACCTGAAACCTGAAGCAAATAATCAGGAACACAGATTAAAGAAATTTAAATAATTTTAAAAATTAGAATAGCAAAACGCTCTGTGAATCTCTATTAAACTCAAACAAAGTCAAAAAAAGCTCTGCGAACCTCTGTGTAATAAAATCAAGGCACTGGATCATAACCGCTTCTTCCCCAAGGATGACAACTAAAAATGCGTTTCAAAGCTAACCAGCCACCTTTAAACAAACCATGTTTTTGCAAAGCTTGAATGGTATATGTAGAACACGTAGGTTCAAATCGACAAGTAGCCGGTGTAAAAGGAGAGATGCCAGCCTGATAAAATCGCACCAATAAAACTAATGGGTATACTAACCATTGTTTGACTGTTTTTGGATATTTCGATTGGTGTTGGCTATACATAAGTATTGATTAAAAAAAGAACCTCAATTGAGATTCTTTGTATTGTTAAAAGGTAAAACTAGTTCCTTCTTTTCCGTCTTTTAATTGAATGCCTAAAGCTAATAATTGGTCGCGAATTTGATCCGATAAAGCAAAGTTTTTGTTCGCTCTAGCTTCGTTTCGCATGCCGATTAACATATCCACTACACCGCTTAATTTTTCTGTGGTATTTGAATTTCCTGAAGCTTCATTGCTAATTCCCAATACATCAAATAAGAAACTTGAAATGGTATTTTCTAAAAGTTGAATATCTTCCAAAGTTAACGATTCTTTTCCGTCGTTTACCAAATTAATATAACGAGCACCTTCAAACAATTGGGCAATTAAAATCGGAGTGTTAAAATCGTCATTCATCGCATCATAACAACTTTGCTTCCAACTTGCAATATCTAAAGTAGAAGTAGTACTAGCTTTCAACATCGGAATTAGCTTATACGATTCCATCAAACGAGAATATCCTTTTTCGCTAGCCAACATCGCATCGTTTGAAATATCTAAAACACTTCTGTAATGCGCTTGTAAGAAACAAAAGCGTACAATATTTGGTGCAAATGGTTTTTCAAAAAACGTATTTTCACCCGTAACCAATTCCATCGGAAGAATATAATTTCCTGTCGATTTACTCATGCGCAAACCGTTCATGGTTAACATATTAGTGTGCATCCAAAAATTCACAGGCGAATGTCCGTTACAAGCTTTTCCTTGCGCTACTTCACACTCATGATGTGGGAATTTCAAATCCATTCCACCACCGTGAATATCAAAGGTTTCGCCCAAGTATTTGGTGCTCATTGCTGTACACTCTAAATGCCAACCCGGAAAACCTTCACCCCAAGGCGAATTCCAACGCATAATGTGTGCTGGAGAAGCGTTTTTCCAAAGTGCAAAATCTTGTGGATTTTTCTTTTCACTTTGCCCGTCTAAATCGCGTGTGTTAGCAAAAAGTTCTTCGATGTTACGGTTACTCAATTCGCCATAATTCATTCCTTTTTGGTTGTAAGCAAACACATCAAAATAAACCGAACCATTGCTTTCGTAGGCAAATCCAGTATCAATTAATTTTTGAGTTAACTCAATTTGCTCTAAAATATGTCCCGTTGCAGTTGGTTCAATCGTTGGAGGAAGAAAATTAAATATATCCAAAACCTTGTGAAAATCCACCGTATATTTCTGTACAATTTCCATAGGTTCCAGTTTCTCCAAGCGAGATTGTTTTACAAAACGGTCGTTATCCACATCACCATCATCGGTTAAATGTCCGGCATCGGTAATGTTTCTAACGTATCTAACTTTATAATCTAAATGTTGTAAATAACGAAAAATCACATCAAAACTCATAAACGTACGTACATTTCCTAAGTGCACATTGCTGTAAACAGTAGGGCCACAAACATACATGCCAATATTTCCTTCATGAATAGGAGTAAAGGTTTCTTTCTCACTAGAAAGCGTGTTGTATATTTTTAACGTTTGATTTTTATGTAATTCCATTTTTGTGATTGCTCAATATTTGTGATAGCTTATCTTAAAATTCTGATTTTAGAATCCTAAATTAAAACTGTGTATTTAACTTTATATAGTCTAAAAATTCTCTACGAACTTTATCTTCTTTGAATTTTCCGCCAAATTCAGCAGTAACAGTACTACTTTCGATATCGCGAATTCCTCTAGAATTTACGCATAAGTGTTTGGCATCAATCACACACGCTACGTCTTCAGTTCCTAGTACTTTTTGAAGCTCTTGAACTATTTGAATATTTAAACGCTCTTGTACTTGAGGGCGTTTTGCATAGTAATCTACAATACGATTCATTTTGGATAAACCTACAACTGTTCCATTAGATATATAAGCCACATGAGCGCGACCTACAATGGGAAGTAAATGATGTTCGCAAGTTGAATACACTACTATGTTTTTTTCAACTAACATTTCACCATACTTATATTTATTATCAAATGTAGAAGAACTTGGTTTTTTATTTGGATTTAATCCGCCGAAGATTTCTTTTACAAACATCTTAGCCACACGATTAGGTGTTCCTTTTAAACTGTCGTCAGTTAAGTCTAATCCTAATGTGTTTAAAATGTGTTCAACATCTTTTTTTATCAACACAATTTTTTCATCATCGGAAATAGAAAAAGCATCATCTCTTAAAGGAGTTTGAGCACTTGTAGCAATATGGTCGTTTCCTATTTCGTCTTGAAAATCTTCGTTTGGTATCATTATGAAAAATTAATTTTAATAGCAATTTTAAGTATTGCAAAGATAAATAATAAACTTTAAAAATAATTTGTAAATGTTAATTATTAAAAAAAAAGTGCATAGCTTTAAATTTTTGTTAAATTTGTGGTTCTATAAACTAATAATCAAACTATAAAAATGAAAAAAGTATTACTTTTTGGCATCTTTTTGTTTTTTCAATTCGGTTTTTCTCAGACTAATTTGAATGCTAATGATGCACTTCTAAAAGGAGTCAAACTTGAAAAGTACCCAGACTCAAAATTTAATTATATTGATAATGTTAAGATTTCTTGGGATTTTTCTAATGTAGAAATTACCAATAAAAAGGTTTCAATTGAAGTTGTAACAATTTATGATTGTTTTAATGGAGAAAATGCCTCTGATTTTAAGGAAACAATTAATGTTTTAAATGAAGATAATTTTACGGTGAGTGGATTTCGTGACTTAATTCATTTAGATCTCCTAGCAAAATGTTTTAAATGGAGAATACTATCTGTTGAAAACGGAGAAACAAAAGTTTCTGAATGGTCTTATTTATCATTTTTAAAATAGTTAAATCATGAAATTATTTTACAAAATTTTCTTTTTATTTAGTTTAAGTTTTGCCTTTGCACAATCTCCAGATTGTTCAACCGCATCAGCAATGTGTTCTGGGCAAGGTGGTCCTTACAATAACACACATCCTGGAACACCAGGTGGAAATCAAACTGGTTATGGTTCAATAACTGCTTGTGGTGGAAGTGGAAGTCATGGGAATAATGGTTCACTTGGTTCAACACCTAGACCAGCATGGTTTACATTTCAAATTGGTCAATCAGGGCCTATAGATTTAAATTTACAGCAGTTTAATATGTCTGGTACGGGAATTGATGTTGATTTTGCCTTATGGGGTCCCTTTTCAACTAGCAATTTGTCTACAATTTGTACTAGTTTGTCTGGTTTTAGTGCTCAAACTAATCCTGCAAATAATCATCCAAGTGTTGGTTATACAGGTCCTTGTAATTTAGTAGATGCTAGTTATAGTCAAACTTTTAATGAAACTGTTCATTTTCCTAATGCTATTGCCGGAGAAACCTATTTGTTATTAGTAACAAATTATAGTACTCAGCAAGGTACCTATACAATCAATCAAATTAATGTTACTCCAACATCAGGTCAAATTTCTTGTAATGTTGTATGTGGTGTTAATTTAGGTCCAGATCAATTATTTTGTAGTCAATTTATTACGAGTCATATTTTGATTGCAAATTTCAACCAAGCTCCAACGACACCGGGTACACCTACCTATTCATGGTATTTAGGAGGAAATTTACAGGCTACAACTACTACAAATAGTTATACGGTAAATCAAAGCGGAACATGGTCTGTAAGTGTAACAAGACCAGGATGTTCTGATATTGCAACTGATGAAGTTGAAATCAGATTTGCAGCTCCACCAATACTTAATACGCCAAATAATTTAAATGCTCCAAACGGTGCTTGTAGTCATACGTTTAATTTGCGTGATGTAGAACTTGATATGTTGAATCCAGCATTACCATCTAACTATGTTATTAAATACTATTTAGATGAAGGGGATTGTTTTGCAGGAAATGGTAATTTTATTGTTGATCCTACAGCCTTTACTGTTAGTATTACAACAACGATATATGTCAGAGTTGAAAATCTTGGAAATCCTTCATGTAGTAATTCTGAACAATATTTTGATGTAGTTATAAATTGTATTCCTACAGCATGTTCAATTAGTTTGTCTTCACCAGCTGGAACTAACAATCAAAATATATGTCAAGGAGATGCATTGACTAATATTTTATATACAACTTCTGGCACAGTAACTAATGTAACAGTTTCAGGTTTACCATCAGGTTTAACTACTAATTTTTCTTCTAATACTTTTACAATCAGTGGTACGCCAACTCAAACGGGAACGTTTAACTATACAGTAACTACAGTGGGTTGTTCTCCTGAGTTGTCACAAAATGGTACTATTGTTGTTAATAGTATACCTTCAGTACCTGTTATTAGCACGACGTTGCCAACTTGCTCCTCTGATGGTGTAAGTACTATTACCAATTATAATGCAGCAGCATCATATGTGTTTTCTCCCTCTGGTCCTACAGTTGGAGCTGGTGGACTTATATCAGGAATGACTATAGGTACATCATACACGGTTACAGCTACTGTTGGAAGCTGTACATCAGCAGCTTCATCACCATTTGTTAATAATTTAATATTAGCTACACCTAATACACCTACTGTTGCTGTTCAATCTGAAACATGTGCTTCAAATGGATTAGCTACAGTAACAAATTATGATGCATCATTAACTTATACTTTTAATCCAACAGGTCCTTCTGTTGGTGCCTCTGGTGCTATTTCAGGTATGGTTCCTGGAACTAATTATACACTTGTTGCTTCGAATGGGTCTTGTACTTCAATTGCTTCTTCTTCTTTTAGTATTAATGCAATGTTGGTTACACCAGCTATACCAACTATAACTACATTGACTCCAACATGTGTTGTAGATGGTTCAAGTACAATTTCTAATTATAATTCAAGTTTAACTTATATATTTACACCAGCTGGTCCTTCTGTTGGCGCGGGTGGTGCAATCATTGGAATGGTTACAGGAACTAGTTATACCGTTGTTTCTAATAATGGGGTTTGTACATCAGTTTCTTCAGTTCCATTTACAAATGCATTACAATTAACTATACCAGTTATTCCGACTATTTCTGTTGCTGCACCTACTTGTTCATTAAATGGAGTTGCAACAATTACAAATTATGTAGCAGGTTTAACTTACGTTTTCACTCCTCCTGGTCCATCAGTTAATTCATCAGGTGTTATTTCTGGAATGTCTGTAGGTGTTAATTATATTGTTGCAGCAAGTAATGGAAGTTGTTCTTCGCCAGACTCATCTGTTTTTTCAATTGCAGCTATGTTAACAAGTCCTTCAACTCCTATTATTTCTTCTGTTTTACCAACTTGTATTCAGCAAGGAAGTTCTTCAGTTTCTAATTATAATACTTCGTTGAATTATACTTTTACTCCAAGTGGTCCTTCAATAGATGCTACAGGATTAATATTAGGAATGAATATTGGAACAACTTATACTTTAGTTTCTTCTGATGGTACTTGTTCATCATTAACATCTTCAAGTTTTTCTAATTTAGATGTTTTAAGTAGTCCTTCTGAGCCAACTTTATCAGTAGAAAATGTTCTTGTTTGTTCAGGAGAAAGAGCAATTTTTGTATTAAATGGAACTCCTAATAATGTAATTACTTATTCAATTGATGGTGGAAGCCAACAAGAAATAACACTAAATACGCAAGGTTCTGGAGTTGTTGAAGTTGTAACTTCAAGTGCAAATGTTTCAATTCAATTGTTAAATATAAACAATGGAAACTGTTCTTTAGCTTTAACAAATTCTGCAACAGTTGCAGTTCAGTTTTGTTCTATACCAAAAGGTATTTCACCAAACGGAGATGGCAAAAATGATGTTTGGGATTTATCTAATTTTGATATTAAGAAAGTGGAAATATTTAACAGATATGGAACTAAAGTTTATTCTAAATCAAATTATGAAAATGAATGGCACGGTCAATCTGATAATGGTAATGATTTGCCAGATGGAACGTATTATTTTGTAATCGATTTTACAGATTTAGAAACTAAGTCAGGTTGGATTTACATTAACAGAGAACATTAATATTAGTATAATAAATAGGCTCAGCTTATTATAAATATAAATAAAAAATAATGAAAAAATTATTTTTAGTAACAATTATAGGGTTGTTATCCTTTTCGTCTGATTTACAGGCTCAGCAAGATCCACATTATACACAATATATGTATAATATGAGTGTTATGAATCCTGCATATGCTGGTAGCAAAGAAAATTTATCAATGGGTTTGTTGTACAGAAAGCAATGGGTAGATATTGAAGATGCACCAACGACAGGAACTTTTTTTGGACATACACCTGTTGGTAAAAATTTAGGATTAGGTTTATCATTTATTAAAGATAAAATTGGTCCAGTAGAGGAGAATAATGTTTATGCTGATATTTCTTATACCTTGAATTTAGGTGGTGAGCATAAATTAGCATTCGGGATTAAAACAGGTCTTACTTTTCATAAAGTTGGTTTATTTGACGATGTATATCCTACATTGCCTGACGCTAATGATCCAGCATTTTCTGAAAATACTAGTAATTCTTATTTTAATATAGGATCTGGTTTTTTCTATTATACTAACAAGTATTATTTAGGTTTGTCTGTTCCTAATCTTATGAAGTCTAAGCATTTAGATTTTAATGGGCGTGAATACGGATCAGAAGTTTCTCACTATTTTTTAACTGGAGGATATGTATTTGATATTAATGAAAATTTGAAATTCAAACCGTTTTTTATGATGAAATCTGCCTTTGGAGCTCCAACATCATTGGATTTATCATCAAATTTTTTATTTAATCAAAAGTTTGAAGTTGGAGCTACTTATCGTTTAGATGATAGTTTCGGTGCTATGGTTAATTATGCATTAACACCTAATTTAAAATTAGGTTATGCATATGATCATATTATTTCTGATTTGAACGTAACAACTCCTTCTTCACATGAGATTATATTGTTGTTTGATTTGAATTTCCCAAGAAAAGTATCGAGTTCACCAAGATTCTTCTAACCTAAATCGAATAAATTCCAATGAAAAAATTATATGTAACATTAAGTTTTGTGTTGGCTAGTGGAATACTAAGCGCACAAAATCAATATACCAAAGTAGCTGATAAGTTATTCGATAGATATGAATATGTTGACGCAGCTAAAGAATATTTAAAACTAGCTGAAAGCAGTAAGGCTGACAATTATGTTTATAAGCAATTGGCAGAAAGTTATTACAATGTTTTTAATACTAAAGAAGCTGTAAAATGGTTTGCTAAAGTTGTAGAACAAAAACAAGATGCTGAGACTTATTATAAGTATGCCCAAATGTTAAAAGCAGAGGGGAACTTTAAAGAAGCTGATAAGCAAATGCAACAATTTGCTCAATTACAGCCAAATGATCAAAGAGCTAAATCATTTTTAAGTAAGCCTAATTATCTACCAGAATTAAAAGGGCAATCTAAATTATATGATGTAACAAAGTCAGATATTAGTAGTGATAAATCTGATTTTGGTGCTGTTCTTACAAATGATAATAATTTTTATTTTTCAAGCGCCAGAAACACTTCAAGAAGAAATAATGGTTGGAACGAGGAGCCATATTTAGATATTTATAAAGCTACTTACAATGCTAATGGAACAATTAGCGATGCTTTAGCAGTTGAAAGTTTAAATACTAAATGGCATGATGGTCCAGTAAGTATAACTAAAGATGGTACCACTATCTACTATGGAAGTGAAAGTTTTAATGAAAAGGAATATGTGAAAGACAAAGTAAAAAAGGCGAAGTTTGGTAAAATATTTTTGTATAAAGCTTCAAAAGAAGGTGATAAATGGGGGAACATAAAACCGCTTCCTTTTAACAATAAAGAGTTTTCTGTAAGAAATCCAAGTATAAGTAAAGATGGTAAGACTTTGTATTTTTCATCTAATATGCCTGGTGGTTTTGGTGGTGAAGATATATGGAAAGTATCTGTTAATGGGGATGAGTTTGGTACTCCAGAAAATTTAGGAGCTAAAGTAAATACTGAAGCTAATGAAAGTTTTCCATTTGTAACAGATGAGAACGTATTGTTTTTCTCATCAAACGGTAAAACAGGTTTTGGAGGATTAGATGTGTTTATGATGGATTTAAATAAGGGGACCGATCCAATTAACGTTGGGGAACCAGTAAATACTTCTAAAGATGATTTTGCATTTACATTTAACGCTGCAAAGAAAGTAGGTTTCTTTTCTAGTAATCGTGATGGTGTGGACAATATATATATAGCTAATCCAGTATGTAACGTTCAAGTATTAGTAAAAGTGAAAGACGCAAAATCTGGCAATGTAATAGATGGGGCTACTGTAGTATTAGTTGATGAAAAACAAAAAACTGTTTCAAATAAGACAACATTAGCTAACGGTGAATCTTCTTCAGGAGTTTTATGTTACACTTCTTATAGTGCACAGGTGTCTAAACAAGGCTATGAAAGCGGAGTTTTTGAAGTTGCAAAAGCTGAAAATTCTCAAGTTGTAGTTGAAGCATTATTGAACCCAATTATGCCAATAATAACAGAACGTGAAGTAATATTACAGCCTATTTATTTTGAATTTAATAAAAGTAATATAACTGCAGAAGGAGCAGCAGAGTTAGATAAATTAGTTGCCGTTATGAATGAATATCCAACGATGGTTATTTTTGCTAAATCACATACTGATAGTAGAGGAAGTGATAAATACAACATTAATTTATCTGATAGAAGAGCAAAATCTACAGTTCAATATTTAGTTAGTAAAGGTATATCTAAAGATAGAATTTCTGGTCAAGGTTTTGGTGAGAGCGAACCAAAAGTTGAATGTAAGCCTTGTACAGAACAAGAGCATGCACAAAATAGAAGAAGTGAATTCTTAATTGTGAAAAAGTAAAAAATATTTACAAACACTTAGTTCTTTAATTAAGAACTAAGTGTTTATTTATTTAATTAGTATTTTTATTTAAAATCTTAACTAAAAATAGTTAAATTTGATAATTAAACCAATCATAACTACAAATTATTAATGAAAAAATTATTACTTTTTATTATTGTTCTTTTTTCAACGTTTATTAATGCTCAAGTATTAAATGAAGGTTTTGAAGGAACAACTTTTCCACCAACAGGTTGGGTTACATTTGATAATGGTGTTGGTTCTAATTTATGGGTTAGAAATACAACAGCTTCACTTGTTTGTCAAGGAGTTGGTAGTGCTAGGATAAATCCTCAGACATTTCCTGTAGGTCAAACATCTGTTGATTATTTAGTAACACCCCAAATTACAGTTCCACCAAATGGTCAAGTTCGTTTTTATGCAAAAGATTCCCAATTGGGTAATTTTGGAAGTATATATACGGTAAGAGTATCAACTGCTTCGCAGACAAACCCTGCGGATTTTACTATTATTCAAACTTATACAGAAACTGATTTTGATTATCAAAACTGTATTCAAAAATTTATACCATTGAATGCTTATGTAGGTCAAAACATCTACATTGCTTTTGTAATGGAAAATAATGCAGGAGATAGATGGTTAATTGATACTGTTAAAGTTGATGAACAATGTTTGGCACCAACAGGACTAAATGTTACTCCTCTTTCAACTTCTGCACAATTATCTTGGACTAGTCCTTTTCCTGGCGGACCATGGGAAGTTGAGTATGGGCCCCAAGGTTTTACTCCAGGTACAGGAACTATTGTAACGGTTAATACTAATCCAAATACTACAATATCTGGTTTATCTCCACTTACTTCATACAGTTTTTATGTTAGAACATTGTGTGAACCTGATAATGTAAGCCCTTGGTCTGTAGTTCGTAATTTCACTACAACAGTAGCCCCTCCTATATGTGGAGGTAACTTTGTTGATCCTGGAGGTGCCACTGGACAGTATGCTAACAATTATAATAATACTGCAACTCCTGTTGTTATTTGTCCTACTAATCCAGGGGAATTAGTAACAGTTACTTTTACATCATTTAATACAGAAACTAATTGGGATGCATTATATGTTTATGATGGACCTAATACAAGTTCTCCATTAATTTCAAGTGGGAATCCAGCTGGTAATGTACCAGGTGGTCTTGCAGGTGGATATTGGGGAACTACAATTCCAGGCCCTTTTACATCTACCCACCCAAGTGGATGTTTGACATTTGTTTTTATAAGTGATAGTTTTGGTCCTCGAGATGGTTGGACATCAAACATTACATGTGCTCCAGCTCCAGATTACTGTGCTGGGGATCATTTTTATGACATTGGTGGCGCTACAGGAAATTATCCAAATAATATTTCCCCAACTAGAGGCTACAAAAAGATTTGTCCACCTGCTGGACAGTCTGTTAGTGTTTTCTTTAACTCCTTCAATATTGCTGATGATACTTTCTCTATATATGATGGCGATGATTTAGCTACTGCTCTTTTGGTGGGAACCTACACAGGGACTTCTATTATTCCATCTTACACTGCAAGTAATCCGGCTGGTAATGGATGTTTGATTTTTGTATTTACTTCAAATGCCAATACAAATGCAGCTGGTTGGGATGCTTCAATAGTTTGTGGACCTCCTTGTCAATCTATTTCATCTTCAATTGTTGGATCATCTCCTCCACGAGGAGCTGATACAGTCATTAGAGTTTGTCAAAACCAATCATTTACAATTGATGGAGCAGCAGTTTTTGGTAACGATGGTACTGGTGCTACATACCATTGGGATTTTGGTGATGGTAATACGGCAATCGGGCAAAGTGTTTCTCATTCTTATTCAGCGCCTGGCATTTATTCTATAAGTTTATATGCTAAAGATGCCGTTGGCTGTAGAAGTATTAATAGAATTAATCAGTTAGTTTATGTTTCAACTACACCTTCTTTTACTGGCACATTAGCGGCTGATGAAGAAATTTGTTTAGGTCAATCAACTATTATAACAGGAGCAGTTACGCCTCAACAATATGTTAGAAATTGTGCTCCTCCAGTAAGTGGTACAACTTTTTTACCTGATGGAAGTGGTGTGTCTTATGAAACGTCTGTTCCTGTTGATTGTTTTCCTTTAGGTACAACGCTTACATCAGCAAGTCAAATTACTTCAGTTTGTATCAATATGGAGCATTCCTTTTTAGGAGATTTACAATTACAATTAATAAGTCCTTCTGGACAATCTATTATCTTAAAAGCTTTTCCAGGCGGTGGCGGTACATATTTAGGCTGTCCTTTAGATGATCCTGCAACTACTTCAGGTATTGGACGTGATTATTGTTTTACTCCAACAGCCACAACGCTTTTAGTTAATGGGGCAACCTCAAATTGTGGGACTCCAAACGGGGCATCAATAAATGCAGGAAATTATCAACCTGTACAACCATTTACTAATTTAATTGGTAGTACGTTAAATGGTAACTGGACATTAAGAGTGACTGATAATTTAAATATAGACAACGGATATATTTTCTCATGGGGTATCAATTTTGATAGTGCTTTAATTCCAACAGATTATCAATTTACTCCTGTAGTTACAAGTTCGAACTGGTCTCCAGATCCTTCAATTACAAATGTTTCAGGAAATCAAATTACCGTAACCCCTACAAGTGTTGGAAGTCACTGTTATACATATAATGTTACAGATGATTTTGGTTGTCAGTACAGTCAACAAGTTTGTATTGATGTTAAACCAGGGGTTAATTTAGATACTTTAACAGCGGGTCCAGATACATGTGAAGGTGGCGATGGAGTTTTTAATTTTGTAGGTAGTCCAAATGCCATCGTAACTTATAATGTTACTGGAGGTGTGAATTTGACAAATCAAACAATTCAATTAGATGCTTCTGGTATAGCTGTTTTAACACTTCCTGGAATAAGTTCTACTACAACAGTAACAGCAACTTATATAACTGAACCTCCTGTTCCAGTTACTGGAAATGCTATAAGTGTTGCGGGTGGGGCAAACCCTAATAATGCTACAGGGCCTATTTTGCCAGCTGGTACTGCCGCCTCTGTTGTAAATTCTGCTACGATTAATGCTACAGCTGCTAATCAAAATATAATATTGACTTTAGGGCATGTAATACCTGCAGGTACTCCTGTTACTATTAGTATAGCTAGAAACAATTCATCAGCTTCAGTTAATATTGTTGATGGTGCAACTACACAAAATTTTAATACAGGTGCTTTAAACATTTTACAGCATATCACTTTTATTAAGGGAACAACTTCAAATACTATTCGAATTAATAGGGTAAATGGAACAACTTATTTAGATGGTGTTTCTTATGTGTTTAATCAACAAGGTTGTGATAGAAATTTAAATATATCAGCGACTCAAATAACAAATGCAATCCCTGTTATTGCTGTTACTCCAGCTACATGTACTTCGGATGGAGTGGCTACAATTACAAATTATGCTGCATCAAATACCTATGTTTTTGATCCTATTGGACCTACATTAAATTCATCAGGTGTTATTAGTAACATGATTTATGGTCAGTCTTACACAGTTGTTTCAACTAGTTCTGTTTGTCCTAATGGTAATTCTCTTCCATTTTCAATTGATGAAATGCTACCAACTCCTGCAACACCGATAGTTGATGTTACGGCACCAACGTGTTTTGCTGATGGATTTAGTACTATTACAAATTATGATCCAACATTGACTTATACATTTAATCCAGTTGGACCAACAATTGATGCATCAGGATTGATACAATCTATGGTATTAGGAACAAGTTATACAGTTACATCGACTAATAGTTCACTTTGTACTTCGATTGTTTCAAGTGCATTTGTAAATCAACCGATGTTGATAACTCCTGTAGCACCTATCGTTAATGTTACGGCACCAACATGTTTTAATAATGGAGAAGCAACTATCACGAATTATGTTGCTGGAGAAACCTATGATTTTAATCCAACAGGACCTACAGTTGATGCTTCTGGAGTTATTTCTAACTTAACCTTTGGCACCAGTTATGTTGTGACAGCTTATAATGGAAGTTGTACATCTGCTGCTTCTAATGCGTTTACTGTTAGTGAAATTTTACCTAAACCAGTTTTAGTTAGTATTATTTCAAATAATTCTGTTTGTGAAGGAACTGCCGGTAGTATAACGATTACAGCAACACCTAATTCAGTAGTTACTTATAATATTGATGGAGGTTTAAATCAAACCGTAAATATTGATGCTACTGGTTCAGCTACAATTGTTACACCAATTCTATTTATTAATAGTACTTATAATGTAGTATATGTACAATCATTAATAGCTCCATTTTGTGGTCAAGCTCAATCTGGAAGTGCAACAGTTGTTGTAAAACCACTTCCAAATGTTATTATTACACCTGCCTTAACAACAATTTGTTCTGGAACTTCTACAAGTATTAGCTTAACAAGTTCAGTTCCTGGTACAACGTTCTCATGGGTAGTTTCAGATCAGTCAAACGCAACAGGTGCTTTTGATTCTAATGGTGATTTTATTTCACAAGTTTTAACTGCAACATCTGCAACAAATAGTTATGTTGAATATTTAGTTACACCAACAGCTGATGGTTGCGTTGGTATACCTCAGTCTATAAGAATAAATATATCTCCATCACCTGAAGTAGTGGCAACGAATTTTAATCCTGTATTTTGTTCAGGGGGTTCTACCAATATTCAATTAGCAAGTAATGTACCCGGTGCTGTTTTCTCTTGGACTGTAACAGGAGGTAATGTTTTGGGGGCATCAGGGAGTACAGGAACAAGTATTAATCAAACATTAACGGTTAATCCAGGAACTACATCTACTGTTGAAGTTGTTTATTCAATTGTTGCTGAAGCAAATGGATGTTTAGGACCAGTACAAATTGTTAAGGTTTATGTTAATCCAATCCCAGATGTAAGTATCGCAAGTAGCACTGTACCATTGTGTTCTGGTGAAACTACAAATATTTCTATTTCTGGAACAGTTCCAGGAACAATATTTAACTGGATAGTAACTAGTTCAACTGGTGTTACGGGTGCTTCTAACGGAAGCGGAACAAGTATTCAACAAATGCTTACTGCTACCAGTTTATCACAAGGATCTGTAACTTATCAAGTTACACCAACGTTTAATGGATGTATTGGTACTCCACAAAGTGTAACTGTTATAGTTAATCCTAGACCAGAAATGTTTGCTACCCCAACCCATAGAGAACTTTGTAGTAACGAATCAACTTATATAACAGCTTCAACTTTTAATACAAATACGATTTTTGACTGGGTAGTATTCCCTGTTGGAGTTAGTGGAGCTAGTTCAGGTAGTTTTTCAGGAACTAATTTAATAATATCTCAATTGTTACATACTACTGGAAATACTCAAGGTTATGTGGATTATGTAATTACACCAAGATTAGATAGTTGTAAAGGAAATTCAATGACAGTTAGAGTGTATGTAAATCCTCTTCCAGAACCAAAATTAGTTGACGGTTCAATTTGTGTTGATTCATCTGGTGTTCCATTCCAAACGTACACTTTGAATTCTGGATTGGATAATGCTACATATGATTTTGTTTGGTATTTTAATGGAAATCCTATACCTAACTCTAATAACGCAACTTACACGGCAACTGCTGTTGGAACCTATGGAGTTATTGCAACAAATAGTGTAACAAATTGTCCATCTTCAGATGTATCAAATATGGTAACAGCTATTGTTGGTTCAACTACTCCTGCAACAGGTATTTCAGTAACTCAAACAGGATATTTTAGTGGAAATGCTACAATTACTGTTGATGTTACGGGAGGTTCAGGTACTTTAATGTACTCTTTGGATGAGGGCACATTACAAGCTTCTAATATCTTTACAAATGTTAGCTCTGGTCCTCACGTCGTAACCGTTATAGATACAGAAGGATGTACCTATTTTACTTATGATGTATTTATTATTGGATATCCACAATATTTTACACCTAATGGTGATGGATATAATGATGTATGGAAAATAGATGGTTTACAATCTACAGATGTGATTTTTATTTTTGATCGATATGGTAAATTAATCAAACAATTAAGAGGAGAAGAATTTTGGGATGGTTCTTATAATCAAGAACTACTACCTTCTACTGATTATTGGTTTACTGTTGATTATTATGAAAATGGAGCTAAGAAACAATTTAAAGCTCACTTTGCATTGAAAAGATAATTTTAATAAATAACAAAAAAGGCGAAAGAAATTTCGCCTTTTTTATTTTCAGTATAAAAAGAAAAGGGATACAATTGTATCCCTTTTCCTTTAATATTATAAAATTAATTGATTATAATTTGTTGTAGGTGTTTAATGCTTCTTTAAGAATTTTAACAGATTTAATTAAATCATCTTTCTTTAAAACATAAGCAATACGAACTTCGTCTAAACCAACATTTGGTGTTGAATAAAATCCTGCTGCAGGAGCAACCATTACAGTTTCACCATTTAAGTCGTAAGACTCTAATAACCATTGTGCAAATTTATCAGCGTTATCTATAGGTAATTTAGCAATACAATAGAAAGCGCCTTTTGGAGTAGCTACTTTAATACCTTCAATTTTAATCAATTCAGTAATTAAAGTATCTCTACGATCTTTATACTCTGAAATAACAGCATCAAAATAACTTTGAGGAGTTTCTAAAGCAGCTTCACTGGCAATTTGAGCATAAGTAGGTGGACTTAATCTAGCTTGTGCAAATTTCATTGCCGTTGCCATTACTTCTTTATTTTTAGAAACAATACAACCAATACGAGCGCCACACATGCTATATCGTTTAGAAACAGAATCAATCATTATAGCATGTTCTTCAAGTCCAGGTACATTCATTACTGAAAAATGTTTATCACCATCATAAATAAATTCACGATATACTTCATCGGCGATTAGAAACAAATCATATTTTTTTACAATTTCAGCTAATTTTAAAATTTCCTCTTGCGAATATAAATATCCCGTTGGATTACCAGGATTACAAATTAAAATAGCTTTTGTTTTAGGAGTTATTAATTTTTCAAATGCTTCTATTGGTGGTAAAGCAAACCCAGTTTCAATTCCTGATATTACTGGAACTACTTTCACACCTGACGCTGTTGAAAATCCATTATAATTAGCATAAAAGGGTTCGGGAATTATAATTTCATCTCCTGCATCCATAGTGCTTCCCATAGCAAAAAGTAAAGCTTCAGAACCTCCTGTTGTAATTATAATATCTTGAGTATCTATTGGTAACCCATGGTTTTTATAGTATTGAGAAAGTTTTGTTCTATAACTTTCAAAACCTGCAGAATGACTGTATTCAAGAACTGAAATATCAGCTTTTTTTACTGCTTCTAAGGCAACTTCTGGCGTTTTAATATCGGGTTGACCAATATTTAAATGATATACTTTATGACCTTTTTTTTTAGCAATTTCTGCAAAAGGTACCAATTTTCTAATTGGAGATTCTGGCATTTGTTGCCCTTTTATTGAAACTTTTGGCATGATTATTTTTTTATACGTACAAAATTGCGATTTTTTTTTGTGAAAAGTACATTAATTGATATTAAAATATGTTAAATAGATAATAGTTTAGTTTTAATTTCTTACATTTATACAAATGAATTAAAATGAAATTAGTAATTTCTATAGTGTTATTGATTACATTGCAAGTGACTTCATATTCGCAAACTAATTTTTTATGGAATCCAAAAAAAAACAAAATCAAAATTCCTTTCGAATTCATTCAAAATCTCATCATTATTGATGTCAATTTTAATGGAATTCCTCTTAAAATGATTCTTGATACTGGTTCTGATGATACTATTTTATTTGATTTACCCCAAGATACATTACTCTCTAATCTTGATGAAAAAGATAAAATATTTATTAAAGGGGTTGGAAATGGCAATGTTGTTTCGGGATATAGGCTAAAAAACAATTTGTTATCTGTAAATGAGTATGCAGATTCTAATTTTGATGTTCTTTTTTTACCTGATCAAGATATTAGCATTATTAATAAATTAGGATTGCCCATTAATGGAATAATTGGGAGTCGTTTTTTTGAATCATATCTAGTAGAAATTGATTACGAGCACAAATTAGTAATACTCCATAGAGAAGAACTTAAAGCTAATGATTCTCGTTTAAAAAGATTTAATACATTGCAAGTATCGATAATTAAAAAGAAACCATATGTTAAAATTCCAATAACTTTAAATGATGAAAGTCAAATATTTAACGTGCTCTTTGATTCTGGTTTAGGCGATGGACTTTGGTTGTTTGAAAACGATACCTTGAAATGTAATACTGATTTTTTTAATGATTTTCTTGGGGTTGGTCTGTTGGGTGAAATAAATGGTAAAAGATCTAGAATTGATAAAATTGATTTTAGTGGATTTGCTTTAAAAAAGGCTTTGGTTTCATATCCAGACACTACTGCTTTTAATCAAATTCTTGTTAATAATGGTCGAAATGGTTCTATTGGTGGCGATGTTTTAAAACGATTCAATTGGTTTTTAGATTATAAAAACAAGAAATTTTATTTCAAAAAAAACAATTTGTTTTCCCTTCCATTTGAATATAACATGTCGGGTATAGAAATTCAGCATGCAGGTTTACAATTAATCAATCAAATTGTAAGAGTTCAGCCTCCAAAAAGAACAGCAAATCAAAATGAAATTATTTTTGATGATGATTTAAAATTCACACAAAAATTTGAGCTAAAACCAATTTTTTCAATACATGCAATTCGTAAAGATTCTCCCGCAGAAAAGGCAGGATTACAAGTAGGAGATAAAATCCTTAAAATTAATAATAAACAAGCCCATCAATTGACGATGCAATGGATAATGGATTTATTTCAATCAAAAGATGGTAAATGGATTTCGATTTTAGTCGAGCGAAATGGTGAGCAGATAAAATATAAATTTCAATTGAAAAAAATTCTATAAAAAAAGTCCCACTTTTAATGGGACTCTTCTTTATGAATTTGGAAACGTTTTCTTTTTTAGAAGTGGACTAACTTCTTCCTTAACAACTACAGTTCCTTTTATTCTTAGTGGAATCATACCGTTTTCTTTGTTAGTAGCATTGGTTTCAATGGTAATAGTTTTACTTATTGGACCCGGATTCATATTATATTGAACCTTAATTTGACCTTTTCCTCCAGGAGCAATAGGTTCTTTTGGCCATTCTGGAACCGTACAGCCACAACTCGATTTGGCATTTTTGATAACCAAAGGCGCATCTCCCGTATTGGTAAATTCAAAAATACGTATTCCGTTATCTTTTCCTTTTTCAACTTCACCATAATTAATGGTTTCTTCCTTAAATTCAATTTTAGCACCAGATTGAGCAAAGGAAAAAATTCCTATCAGTAGGGTTAAATAAACAAGTAATTTTTTCATCATCTTATAAATTAATAGGTTGTTGTAAAAATAATTAAATATAAGCAACCAACAAACTACTCCTAACATTTTTTTTATTTTCGTTATATAGTTACTTTTGCAGTTAATAACACAAAAAACATACCAAAGTTTACGTTTAGGTATTTTTAGGAGCGAATGGCTCGGGACTTATTTGTAATCCATTTTCCCGCTGTCCGCTTTACGAGGTGCCGCTCCCATCGGGGCTAGAAAGCAAACTTTAGGATTTTTTGCAACCGTTGTTTCATGAAAATTAAGCAACAAACCATTAACAATAAACAATAAACGATATAATGATTCCTGCACAATTCAACGCTAAAGAAGTAGAACAAAAGTGGTACGACTACTGGATGAAAAACGATTATTTTACATCCAAACCCGACCACAGAACGCCGTACACCATTGTAATTCCGCCACCAAACGTAACGGGAGTCTTACACATGGGACACATGTTGAATAACACCATTCAAGATGTATTAATTCGTCGTGCGCGTTTAAAAGGGTTCAATGCTTGTTGGGTGCCAGGAACCGACCATGCCTCAATTGCAACCGAAGCGAAAGTAGTAGCCAAGTTAAAAGAAGAAGGCATCAATAAAAACGATTTAACACGCGAAGAATTCCTAAAACACGCTTGGGATTGGACTGAAAAATACGGCGGAACCATCTTAGAGCAATTAAAACAATTAGGTTGTTCTTGCGATTGGAGTCGTACTAAGTTTACTATGGATGACGATATGTCAGCATCGGTAATTCACTCGTTTGTAGATTTATATAACAAAGGACTGATTTATCGCGGTTACCGAATGGTAAACTGGGATCCAGAAGCGAAAACGACTTTATCTGACGAAGAAGTAATCTTTGAAGAACGTCAAGGAAAATTATACTTCATCAAATACAAAATCGAAGGTTCGGAAGATTTCTTAACTGTTGCAACGACTCGTCCAGAGACAATTTTCGGAGATACTGCAATTTGTATTAATCCAAATGACGAACGTTTTTCGCATTTAAAAGGGAAAAAAGCAATTGTTCCAATTTGCGGTAGAGTAGTGCCAATTATCGAAGATGAATATGTAGATTTAGAATTCGGTACAGGATGTTTAAAAGTAACGCCTGCTCACGATACCAACGATAAAGTTTTAGGAGATAAACACAATTTAGAAATCATCGATATTTTCAACGAAGATGCTTCTTTGAATTCATACGGATTGCATTACCAAGGTAAAGATAGATTCGTAGTTCGTGAAGAAATTGCGAAAGAATTAGAATCGATTGGAGCCTTAGCAAAGACTGAAACGCATTTGAATAAAGTAGGAACTTCTGAAAGAACCAAAGCGGTAATCGAACCAAGATTATCAGACCAATGGTTCTTAAAAATGGAAGATTTAGTAAAACCTGCTATCAAAGCCGTTTTAGAATCAGACGAAATCAAATTATATCCAAGTCGTTTTAACAATACCTATGCGCATTGGTTAAACAACATTCGCGACTGGAATATTTCACGTCAATTGTGGTGGGGACAACAAATCCCGGCTTACTATTTTGGTGACGGTAAAGAAGATTTTGTTGTAGCTGAAAACATCGAAAAAGCCCTTGAGCTTGCGAAAGCAAAAACTGCCAACGCAACACTGACCACTGCTGACTTACGTCAGGACGCTGATGCCTTAGATACTTGGTTTTCTTCATGGTTATGGCCAATGGCTGTTTTTGGTGGTGTTTTAAATCCAGAAAGTGAAGATTTTAAATACTATTATCCTACCAATGATTTAGTTACGGGACCCGATATTTTATTCTTCTGGGTAGCGCGTATGATTATTGCAGGTTATGAATATGCAGGCGAAAAACCATTTTCAAACGTATATTTAACCGGATTGGTTCGCGATAAGCAAGGTCGTAAAATGTCGAAATCTTTAGGGAATTCTCCTGAACCGCTTGGATTAATTGAAAAATTTGGTGCTGACGGAGTTCGTGTAGGGTTGTTATTAAGTGCTTCGGCAGGAAATGATATTTTATTTGACGAAGAATTATGCAACCAAGGAAAAGGTTTCTCTAATAAAATTTGGAATGCTTTCAAACTAATCAAAGGGTGGGAAGTGGCTGATATTGCACAACCAGAAGCATCTAAAGTAGCGATTGAATGGTACGAAGCGAAGTTGCAACAAACTTTAGCCGAAATCGAAGATAATTTTGATAAATACCGTTTATCAGACGCTTTGATGGCGATTTACAAATTGGTTTGGGACGATTTTTGTTCGTGGTTCTTAGAAATGATAAAACCTGGTTACCAACAACCTATCGACCGCGCTACGTTTGAAAAAGCAATTGAAATGTTAGAAAACAACTTGAAATTGTTACATCCGTTCATGCCGTTTTTAACAGAGGAAATTTGGCAACACATTACCGAAAGAACGCCAGAACAAGCGTTAATCGTTTCAGAATGGCCAAAAGCGAAAGCGTTTGATGCAAAATTAATTGCTGATTTTGATTTTGCTACGGAAGTTATTTCTGGAATTAGAACGATTCGTAAAGACAAAAACATTCCATTTAAAGATGCGATGGAATTAAAAGTGGTGAACAACGAAAAAGCATCAACGTATTTTGATTCAGTGATTCAGAAGTTAGGAAATGTAACGACTTTAGAATACGTTTCAGATAAAGTAGATGGCGCGTTATCGTACCGTGTGAAATCGAATGAATATTTTATTCCAATTACAGGAAACATCGATGTAGAAGCAGAAATTGCAAAATTAACCGAAGAGTTAAACTACATCAAAGGGTTCTTACGCTCAGTACAAGGGAAATTGTCTAACGAGAAATTCGTAGCCGGCGCACCCGAACAAGTAATTGCAAACGAACGCAAAAAAGAAGCCGACGCTTTAGCCAAAATTGCGACTTTAGAACAAAGTTTAGCGAGTTTGAAATAGCATTTTGTCATTCTGAACTCGTTTCAGAATCTAAATAAAGAATCCCGAGTGTGAGCTCGGGATTTTTTTTGTTTATAGTTTTAAAAGGATATTACGACATAAAAAGGGAGTCATGAAATTACAACGACGATAAATTTCTAAATTCTCACTTGAACTACTATTAACTATAGTTGTTTCTTTGAATATTCATACCAATCATTAATAAATAAGGACAAAATATCTCCAGATTTTAAATTTTGATTTTTATGACCAATATCTTTTCTGAACTCAAATAACATCTTTTCGAGTAATGCCATAACTTCAACTCCTGCATTTTCAGAATTATTATCAGATAAATTAATAGTTTTAATTCTCCATTCTTTATAAGCTTTTAATGAATTGTCTGAAAGCCATAATATTGATTTTTTATTTAAAGAATAAAACAAGTCAATTAATTCTTTTTCGGATAATTTTTTGTTACTCTTATTGTCTTTAAGAATTTTAAAAAGAAATTCTACAAATTCATCATAAACTGGTAATTTTTGTTCCCTGATTTGCTGTTCTATTAATTTTTTCTTTTCTAAATATCTGGAAATAAAATATCCTATAATTGTTACAGTAGAGCCAATAATTGCTACAAGAATATTTGGATTTACTTTTTCAATATTTTCAAAAACTAATTCAGAAAGTTTAAATAAGAAAAACCCAAATCCAAAAAGAGTGATTAGAGCAACAAATAAATTTATAATGTCTTTTATTTTCATGTAGTCTATAAAAAATACAGTTAAATTGTTTATGTGAATTATTAAGAAGGTATCTTTAAATATCTTAAAAAAAGAAGTTATCTAGTATTACATAATTTTAAAACATTTTGTCAATAAAAAATCTAAGCGTGAGCTCGGAATTTTATTTATATTCTTCTCTTTTTATCTGTTACCTTTTGCTCGGTTATGGTTTTTACATAACATCTCACAGTTCTTTATGTCCGTTGCGCCTCCTTTACTCCAAGCAGAAACATGATCAGCATCCATTTCTGAAAGTAACCAAATTTTCGTTTTATTT
The DNA here is from genome assembly GCF_937967675.1 of uncultured Flavobacterium sp. Taxonomy (GTDB): domain Bacteria; phylum Bacteroidota; class Bacteroidia; order Flavobacteriales; family Flavobacteriaceae; genus Flavobacterium. The sequence goes on from NZ_CALBSN010000067.1 coordinate 28,078, forward strand.
ATGTTATTACCAATTGCACAAAAAGGGCAATTTGAGATACCTTTACTTTCTGCGTATAATTTTTGTTTTGTATAAACTGTTTTTTTTGTTACATCATCAAAAATACGAACATCAAGAAGTTTGTGGTCAGTAGATCCTCCTAATATATATTCAAAAATTCCTCTACGATTTTTTACATATGAATCACCATAAAGTTCTTTTACTTTTGCTGATACTTTTTGCGGGTCGTATGGTTGTCCTTTATATTTTTCATATAATCGCCCCCATTCTAACCCACACATTTCTTTTTCAACATCAATGAAAACGGTAGATACCCAATCAATTACGGTATTAAAATATGTTTTTAATTCATTAATATTTGTGTCCTTCCTATGTCGACTCATGTAATCGCTTATATTTCCTTTGCTAACCCAATTTAAAGCACATTCCAAAAAGTCTTGTCTTAGAGCCGAACCAGAAATATAAGCACTCCATTTTTGAACGTTTGAATTTTGACTATTGCTAAATTCTTCTTTGCCAAGAGTTACAAATGGTCCTGAATAAATTGCGTTTAATAGTTCTTGATTATTTAATGGAATTCCTGCAATATTAATTGTTTTAAACCATTCTTTAATTTCACTTTCTTCACCTTCACACTCATAAATTGTCAATTTTGTTTCTAATATTTTTTTTTGCTTATCACTAGCTAAACCAGTAAATATTTGTTCCATCCCGTTTTCGTCTTTTACGGCAAACTTATTAGTGACATAGCGACCAAAGCTTGTAATTCTTTGTTGTCCATCTAGAACCTCAAACATCTCATCTCCAACTTTAACAAAATATATAAGACCTAGTGGATAACCTTTTAATATGGATTCAATTACTGCTACATCTTTTTTTCCATCAGCATAAATGTAATTTCTTTGATATTCAGGCTGTATAGTTAATTTACCAGATAAGCCAAATAAACCTTTTCCTTCAAGTTGATTATACACAAAACCTTCGCAGATATCTTTTATTGTAATTTCTGTTTTTAAAGTTGTTTTCATAATTCTAATTATTTTTTGTGCTTAATAAGGAGTCTTTTGTATACGTTTTCGCCTCCTATTGTTACAGACATATTTATTGATTTGTCCCAATCAATTGGTCTTCCATAGTCATAGGAGCAACCTAATATTTCGAATTGTTCTGGATTATATTTGTCTAAAAATGTTATTGGTACTCCCATAACTCCATCATAATCGCTTGGAATAGAATCAGTGAAAGGAATTTCTATAGCGTCAAAATTATCATACTTTCGATATTCTTTTCCTTTAACATCTTTATGAGAACTATATCGTATATTATCTGCCATTGTCATTAAAGGTAATGGTTGATGTCTTTTTCCATGATCAAGATTAGTAAACCATAAGCAATTGTTAGTTGCCACAATCCTATTTCCTTCATTATCTATCTTAGCTTCTGTACCATACAATTGATAAGAATCAGGAACGATAAATCCAGAAATCCATCTTCCCATTCCAGTTCCTAGCCATATTTTATTTTCTCTAATCAAAGGAAATATTTCTTTATAAGTTATTGCATTGATGTTTGCTATTACTAAAAATTGTTTTTGGGCAACAAATATCCATTGCATAAATTCTCTGAATATTGAAAATGGTGGATTCGTGATAATAATGTCAGCTTCATCTCTAAGTTTTTTGACCTCATCTGAATTAAAATCACCATCACCATCAAGATATTCCCATTCAAGATCATTTATATCAATTTTGCCATCTCCACTTTTATCATGGTCGAGCTTGAAAATTTTACCTCTAACATTTGTTTTGTACTCATCAAATTTTGGATCATTTACTTCAAAAAGAGATGGTTGATATTGGTTGGGTAAAGACTTACTTTCTTGGGCATAACTAGTACTTATTAACTTTTTTAATCCAAATCGTTCAAAATTTTGAGCGAAGTACTTTGTGAAGTTACTCCATTCGGGATCATCACATGGTAAAAGAATGGTTTTGTCTTTAAATACGTTTGGATTATACTCTAAGTATGCATTAACTTCCTTTTCAATATCTATGTATTGTGTGTAGAATTCGTCTGCTTTTGATTTTTTAGCTTTAGCAAGTCCTTTATGTCTCATTCTGTAAATTATTTCTTTGTATGACTTGTATACAATAAGTATGTCTGATAAATATCAATTTTATATTTTCTCAAAAATAATAAAAATTTCCTACAAAAACATAAAACACTCATTAGTTTAACTACTAACTTATAAACAAAAAAAATCCCGAGCCTAAACTCGGGATTCCTAATTTTTAATGTTCTTTAATTTTATCTAAAGTCGTATCTAAAACACGTTGGATCTTTTCTAAAGCTTCAAAAAAGGCTTTTTCTGGGCTATCGGCAGTTGCGGTAACGGCAATCGGTTGTTTTTTTTCTACTCGGGCTTCAATGACACATTTTTTATCGTTTGGAGTGGATTTATTTCCATTTTCGTCAGAGACGTGTACTTCTATTCGGGTTACGATTTCGTCAAATCTTGCTAATTCATTTTTAATTTCGTTACTAAAGAATTCTGAAAAACGGCTTCCGCCTTCAATGTTTTTGTCGGTGTGAATTTGAACTAACATAGTTATAAGGATTATAATTAATAATACCTAAAGTTACGAATATTCGCTCAAATTTCCAACTTCCTAAAAGTTAAAAAAGCTATAAATTAATCTTGCGTATATTCTAAAATATCGCCCGGCTGACAATCCAACACTTTGCAAATGGCTTCCAGCGTACTGAAACGTATGGCTTTTGCCTTTCCGGTTTTTAAAATAGATAAATTAGCCAACGTAATATCCACCTTTTCCGAAAGTTCGTTGAGCGACATTTTGCGTTTCGCCATCATCACATCTAAGTTTACTACTATTGCCATAATTTACACTGTTAATTCGTTTTCTTCCTGAAGTTCGATACCGCGTTTGAAAATTTGAGCAATCACCAAAAGCGTAATTCCCATAAACAACCAAACATCGCCACCCGCAATTTTTAAATGCTGAATCGACGGAATAGAAACGCCTTGTTGCACCATTTTCTCAGAAAAATTAGTTCCCCAAATAGCAAAAAAAGCAATTCCTAACGTCAAATAAGCCACGCTAAAAATAAAACGATTGACATCTTTATTAAAAGGTTGGGCCAAATTGAGTTTTTTATCGTGTATGATTTTGATAATCAAATAAAACAGTATGGCTTTTAAAACCGCTACGATACTCATTAACGAAGTTAACGTAACAAAATGACTTTGGTTAAATTGATACAACGAAGACAAATCGATATGGTTCCAAAAATACGATGAACCTATCGGATTAATGAACAAGGTAAAAAAGGTGTTTACAAGAAATCCACCGGCATCAATACCAAGTCCAATAAAGATAATCCAAGCCAATACATACAATACATTTAGCATCTGTTGTGCACTAATTTTAATTTCCATAAGAGTAAATATTAAAAGTTAACGATGCAAATTTCAATAAAAATTTATTGAAAAACAATAAAAATATACTTTTTTTTGATAAATAACAATAATGTGTTTTAGGACAATTGTAAAATAATGCATAAAAAAAATCTCGAGATATACTCGAGATTTTAAATTTTAAAATACTATTTGCACTTTTCTAAGGCTTCAGCAAATTGTAATATGCTTTCAATATTGTTTCTAAATTCTTTTTTCTCCACCCTTGCCAATAAATCAGGACAACCGATGGCTAATTCTTCAAAACGTTTTTTAGGAGACATCATCCAAGAAGCACTAGCATTAGATTTTCCTTCAGATTCATTCGCTTTTTTAATAATGATTTCTCCATTAAAATATTGGTAAATTGCAATTTTTTTACCTACAAACATTTCTTTTGCAAATTTCTTGGTAGCACTAGACATTGTTAATCCTCCATTATCAACAGCTACTTTAAATAATACAGAGGCGTATTCTTCTCCATTGCTTAAGGTTAATCTGTTAATTTCGTTAGCTTTAAATGTTCTTTCAGAGAATTTTCCTTGAAAATCTTTTACTGTAACAGTGATGGCATCATTTATAGACAATGTTCTATTTTTATGAACATAGCCTGCAACTGTATCTTTCTTAATAGTAGCCAAATAAGCAATTATGTAATTAGGATCTGTATCAATACTATAGGGCGCAGATGAATTTGAGTAGCTTGAATTACTAGCAACGGGAGCAGTGTCTTCAAAAAAGAAGTTTTTAGTTTGAACTTCAAAGTGTCTAGTTTTGGTTTTATTAGCATCGAAAAGTTTGATTAATTTTTCGCAATCTTCAATATTATTTACACCATCACTTTTATCATAATCATTTGCAATAAGTTTATTTGACCATTCAATAGATTTTAGAGGTAAGTCTAAATAATTATAAATTTTAGCTAAATTAAAATAAGCACTATATCTAATTTTTCTGTGCGCTTTAGAATCCTCAGTATATTTTTTTTCTAAAGATTCAAAATATTGGATGGTGTTTTCAAGTTCTGTTTCAAGATTAGAAACTGGAGTATTTGAAACCATTTTAGCAAATGAATTTTTTACAGCAATGTAAGCATTAAATTCAGCAGCTTGTTCAGGATGCTTTTTGTTTGCAAGGATCCAAAGATAATCACTACCATTTTTTACATTATACCCATATTCATTATTTAATTGAGTATTCAATGTATTTACAACTTCCATTACAAAATTGCTGTAAATTGTTCTGTTAATATTATAGTAGAAAGATTCAGCACTTGAATAACTGTCGTATTCTTTACTTTTTAGAGTATTACCTTTAGTAAAATCTATTGTCTTTTGAATTTTGCCATCAGCACTCGTAATTTTTGCACTTCCTTTTTGATCGTAAGCAAGTTCGGCAGTATAATAGTAAGTGGTTCTTACATATCCATTTTTATCTTTTGAAGAACTAGTTCTGGTAGAAATATTTTTTTTTGTTATTGCTGGCGTAAACAAAGTGATATCTATGTTTATATAACCATTCTTTTCTTTTTTTTCTAATCCATTAATGGTTATTTGGTTTTGAAAAAAGAATTTAGATTTTTCATACATCAAATTTTTATCAATATTTGTTGTAAATGAATAATTTCTGTTTTTAACTTCAGATATAGGGGTACTTGGAAGTTGAACGTAAGAATAATTAAAATCTTGTCTGTCTAAGTCTGTTGATTGAGACATTGCAAACAATGAAATTAATAATGAAAGTAAAGAGAATGTTTTTTTCATTTTGTTAAAAAATTTATTAATGCTGTAAATGTACATTTTCTTGAAACATTTAAAAACATTTCGGTTATTTAATTATCAAATCATATTTAGTTAAAAGTCCAGCTAAATTTTCAGTTGAGAAAACGGCTCGTTTTAGTTTGTTTTTCTCAGGATCGATAATGAAATCATAACTGGTTGAAAAATCGGTTTTGTTGGCAGTTGTTCCAATGAAAACAGCGTGACGTAAATTGCAGTTGTCGAACATTGCTTCTGATAAATCACTTTCCATAAAATCAACGGCAATCATGCTACAATTGATGAATTGCATTTTCTTTAATTTCAAACTGTAGAATTGCGCGTAATCAAGCAAACTGTCTTTGAAGTGAAATTCATATAAAATTTGGTCCGTCATCGCAAAATTCACCGAAGTAAAATCACATTTGGTAAACCAAACATCGCGCAACGAAACATGATTGATTTTAGTTCCTTTAAAATTGCAATCGAAGAAATTACAATCGATAAAAGTTACGGCAACAAAGAAGCATGAAGTAAAATCGCAATTTGTAAATGTGCAATTTTCGTACTCTTTATATTTGATATCATTTTCTGAAAAGGTGATATCTGAAAAATTTTGGTCAATAATGTAATCTGCGTGCATAATTATATTTTTTAAAACCCTTCAAAAACGCCTAATCCAAATAAAGCAAAATCGTATTTTACAGGATCATTCGGGTCTAGTTTTCTTAAGTTATCGTCTAATTCAGCTAAGGCTTTAGCATCGTTTTGTTTTCGTGTTAGCAGTTCCAATTTCCGAGCCACATTTCCCGAATGGACATCCAACGGGCAAGATAATAGAGCAGGAGAGATGCTGTTCCAAATCCCCAAATCGACACCTTTGTTATCTTTTCGAACCATCCATCGCAAATACATGTTCATTCGGTTAATTAGGGTGGTTAATTAAAATGTACTAAATCTTCTTCTTTTAATACGATGACAGAGTGTTCTAAAGAATTTGACTCACTTCCTACATAATTTTCACTCCAAGGGTTTTGTCTGTCGATTTCCTCCTCAGTCATGCCTTTTTGTCTTAGCCAATCTTTATACTTTTCATCTACAACAATATTGTGGTGTTCAAACAAAGCGATTGCATTTTCCCTGTCCTCTTCAATTTGAGCTTGTGTATATGCTTCTTTTCTATATTTTGAAATCCACACCCATTTCAAAGCGAACCAATTTGTTATAAAAGTTGAAACTTCATCAAAACCACGATATTTAATATTGATTATAAAAGTACCCATTTTGCCATCTTCTTTTACCTGTCCAATTTTAATCCAATCAATTAGCGAGTGAATCATTCTTTTAAAGTCTTCAAATTCTTTCAGGTTAACATTCTCTGCAATTACTCTTTTTACGTTTTCTTTTGGACTAAAATTCTTCAATGTTGCAACTTTATTTTCTAAATCATCTACAATAATTTTCTGTCCTTCAAGCAATCTTTTTGAACTCAGATATGCTTTTTTAATGTTAATGTCTTCAGCAAAATCAGGATTTGTTAGCAAAGACAACTGGTGCTTATAATCTCTTTCAAAAGATGATAGTTTCTTTTTCTGTTCATTTAATTCGGATTGCAATGCTGTATAATCATTTTCTTTTTCAGGTAATTCCAATAGATGTTTTTCTAAATCTTTTGATTCAAAAAGATGCTTGATGAGAAATGTTTCTAATTTGTATATATTGATGGCTCTTGATTCAACACACAGATTATTAGGGTAGATTTTACCTTTGCATTTATATGAATTATCACCAGATGCGACCCTTTTTTTTCCAACCAGTTGTCTACCGCAGTGTGAACAAAAAATTATTCCGTTAAGTAAGTACTTGTAGTGCACTTTTTTTCCAACTTTTTTCTTATTCTCTTGCAAATTTGAAATTACTTTCTCCCAATATTTTTCTTCAATTATTGCTGGTACATCATAATATTCTTCCCCAAGTTTTTTCTTTCCTTTATTTATTGTATTTAATAATATATCGTGTACTACATTTCCTCTCCATTTCACATTGCTCTTACTATGGTAATAGACTTCTTTAGTATATGGGTCAATGCGCTTTATGTTACCATCAAAATTGTTGAACTTGGTAGGCACTTGTTTTTCATTAAGCATGTTTGCAATGGTATAGGAACCAATACCACTTAAAGACCACTCATACATCAATCGTACCCACTTAGCTTCCGCTTCATTAATTTTTATGTGATTCTTATCGTCATAGATAAACCCATATGGCAATTGTCCTCTAAATCGACCTTCTGTTGCTCTTTTTCTTATCGAAAGCTTTACACGTTGAGATGTTAAACTTGCATAAAGAGCATTGCTGGCACTTTGAACAGCAGCAATAAATCTATTATTGGGGTTGTCAAGGTCAAACAAAACCCCATTGGGGTAGTACTTACAATCATTAGTAAGCATTGAAGCTACAAATATCTGCCATATCAAAGAATTTCTTTCAATACGGTCTTGATTCAAAGTATAAACACCATGGTATTTTTTTGAATTTAGCTCCTTCAGCATCTTCGCAAATGCTGGTCTGTCAGTAATTTCCTCTTTTGTACCACTTATTCCTTCATCAACAAAAAAAACTGGTTTCAAACCCAAACTTAATGCTAGTTTAGTTCCTTCTTCTTTCTGGGTTGCAATTGATGTATCCTTGTCTTCACCTTTTTTACCACTAATTCGGCAGTATACAGCTAACATAATTTATTTTTTTACAAATATATTTATTTAATTACTTAATCGGTTAATTAAAGTGGATAGGTTGTTTTTTGAAATTTTATTATTTTAGGCATATTGTTATAAATTCATATTAGTTAAAACATGTAAAAGTTGAATATCTTCTTAGCCCTTTATTCATGAACTCTTAAAAGAGAAATTTAAAAAAAAAGAATACTTTAAGCCGTGGGTATTTTGCGAGTATTATTACAGAGTTCTTTTTTTTTGTTTAAAACCTCTGTTAAACCCAATAAAATCAAATATTCACATAGGCTTCAACTTTTACTAAAATCAATTATTAGTATTTTTGATGATTTATTCAAAGCTTAAATACTTCAACACTTCTAAAACTTTTCTTCTGTCAATAAGTTGCTCTACAGGTATTTCACAATCGGCAGTTGTGTATACTTCAAATTCCAGAGCTACTTGATTCATCACATCAATAACATCCAACGCATCCACATCTTTACAATACAACGCATCATATACATACAACGCATATATACCCCTTGTATTGAGTCTTTTTAATACTTCTGACATAATCCTTACCTCGTAATTAAATAATCGCTCAGAGGTCGCTTTGTGCTTTGATTTATTATAGCGTTTTTCGTGCATGATATCATTTAGCATATGAGGCTCTTTTAGCTTGTAATACTTATACAAAGGGCTTTGCTTCATTTGATTAATCTTCTCGTTGAAAAATGATAAATGAGCTTCTTTGATAATTTGTTTGTCCACTTCCAGTTCATCAGCAATCTTTTGATGAGTTATGAATTTTGAATTACCTCCATATAATTTTACTGCAATATTCGGATGCAAAGCTCTGTAGTCAACTTCTACAATATTACGTCCATCAATCTTTATCATTTTTCTAATCCAACTCGGCATCAGTGTAAAGCTATCCACAACTCTTCCTCCAGAACTTATATCACCTATATTCGGAATCAAGAAGCCATTTTGTGTTAAATAATTAAATAATTCTATATTTTCTTCAACAAAACTTCTTTTTTCAAAATCTGTAAAATAAGATTTGCTATGCTTGTTAAGCATGGTTAGTTTTTTTCCTTTTTTATTAGAATAACCTTTGGATATTAGCTTTCTAGCTTCTGTAATAATCTCTTCATGAGTTGGTAAAGTAAGTCTTGGATAAACACTCAACAGATTTGATGCTATAGGATTATCGGTAGCGCATTTTAATTCATTATAAAGCCATTCTTTTCTGTTGTTAATTAAATCTTTATCTTGAATAATATATTGCGTTAAACCAGCCTTAAAATAGTTATCAGACAACTTATAGCTTTTGGAACGTATTCCAATTTGATATGAATCATTTCCTTCTTCATTTTTTTGGATTTCAATCATAGCTCCATCTTTTTTAGTTCCATCAAGAAGAGCATTGATGATGCCTTTATAAACGTATGTGTTGCTGTTAGGCTTTTTAGCTTGTTGATGTAATATTTTTGAATTTAGTTTTTTCCATTTGTTTTCATGATAAAATGTTGATGTAAAATTGGAAATAAATACTAGACACTTCTCAATGGCTAAATCAATATTAGAATCAATCTTCCTCAAGAGTTCTTTTGAAACATATCTTTCAAGATTGCGTTTTATTTTCTTTGGAATTAGTATAGTATTTGCCTCTGGAAAGTACAGCGGATAGCTGGCATAAATATCTTTATCAATTTGGGTGTTAATTCCCTCTGTAATACCAGTAATATCAATACTTCTTTGTTTATTAATTTCTATGTTACTCTTAGTAACATAAATGATAGAAGGATTGATAAAGTTAGAATAAGAATTAGGTTGTAATGTTGAGTTAAAATTTAAATTAGTATTAATTAAATTAGAATTATTTGCATCACTTGATGATGAGTTATTTAAAAAGTTGTTCATTTATATTATAGTATTTATAAAAATTGTTATTGTAATAGAATAATCCCTCAATAAAGCCAAGATTGCGCTACTGTATAATAAATACTTCAATGTGAACTATAAGTAAATAGTAAATTGAAAAAAATATTAAAAAGGGATAAGTACACTAATGTGTCTAGAGGATACGGAGGTAAAAAATAAGTACTTTTTAAAAAGAAATTGTGATTGATAGATTAATCAACAATTTTTAACCAAACTCTTCATTGGATACCTAATATGAGTTACTATATTGAAGGTATTTCCATTTGGAACAATGGATTTTAATAATAAAGACAAAACAAATTGTCAAAAGATTAGCATTTAAAAATAAATGTTAATTAAGCTAACCAATGTAGAATTTTTAAATAATGTGTTTTTAAGAAAATGTTATTGTAGTGTCTCCTTTTGATGGCTGAGACCAACCCAACGCAACTGCATCGAGCGACCAGATATGGTTTGGAATGCATTCTTTCAAATATACGAAGAAACTACGAGAAATGCAATATTTTGGTTCTTGAATAAAGTGAAAAAACACCAAATTATGTTCCAGTAAGCAATAAATTGTACCCGTATCTGCTATTTAACCTTTAATAGTAAATACGGGGTTAAATAGGTTGTTTTAATAGTTTACTTTATTGTGTTCGCTTTAAATTACAGAAAATTTCGATAAAATGCGTAAAACCTCATTTTAATCATATTATTTTTTAGTAAATTGTGACCAATTTTATTTCAAACAATTCATGAAAAACGTTAAAGAATCAGCAAATTTTATCTGGTCTATTGCAGACTTACTTCGAGGTGATTACAAACAAAGTGACTATGGAAAAGTAATTCTTCCATTAACAGTTTTGAGAAGATTGGATTGTGTTTTGGAAGGAACAAAAGCAGAAGTGCTTAAAAAATACGAGCAAATGAAATCTACCAACATTCAAAATCTCGACCCGATTTTAAACAAGGTGGCTGGCTACAATTTTCATAACAGAAGTCCATTTGACTTCAACAAGCTAATTGCAGACCCGAACGATATTGCATCAAATCTGCGCAACTACATCAACGGATTCTCAGAGGATGCCAGAGAGGTTATTGAACAATTTGAGTTCGAGAATCAAATCAACAAGATGGACGATGCCAACTTGCTGTTTATGGTGGTGAAGCGTTTCCAAGAAATCGACTTGCACCCAGACCGCATTTCGAGCATGGAAATGGGATACATGTTTGAAGAACTGATTCGAAAATTTGCTGAGATATCCAACGAAACCGCTGGGGAGCACTTTACACCGAGAGAGGTTATCAAGTTGATGGTGAACATTCTATTCTTGAATGACCGTGAAATACTGACCAAAAAAGGCATCACCAAAACCATATTCGATTGTTGTGCTGGTACAGGAGGGATGCTATCAGTAGCCGAAGAATACTTGCACGAACTCAACTCAGATGCTCGATTGGAGGTGTTTGGTCAAGAATTGAACCCAGAATCCTATGCTATTTGTAAATCAGATTTGATGATTAAGGGGCAAAACGCATCCAACATCAAAAAAGGAAACAGTATCTCAGAAGACCAATTATCCAACGAAAAATTCGATTACTTAATAACCAATCCACCATTTGGGGTGAAATGGGAAAAGTTTGCAAAAAAAGTTAAAGAGGAACATGAACAGTTGGGTCATGGTGGTCGATTTGGTGCTGGCTTGCCATCCGTAAGTGATGGTTCGTTCCTGTTCTTGATGCACCTAATGAGCAAAATGAAACCAGCTGACCAAGGTGGTTCAAGATTGGCTATCGTATTCAACGGGTCACCGCTTTTTTCGGGTTCTCCAAGCAAAACAAAGAACGAGAGCAGTATTCGTCAGTGGATAATTGAAAACGACTTCCTAGAGGCTGTAATTGCCTTGCCTAACCAATTGTTTTACAATACTGGTATCTCAACCTATATCTGGGTAATTTCTAACCATAAACCAGCTAACAGAAAAGGAAAAGTACAACTGATAAACGGAGTTGATTTCTTCAAAAAAATGAGTAAATCATTGGGAGATAAACGTAATGAATTATCGGATGACCACATTGGGGAAATCACCAAAATTTATGGAGAATTCAAGGAAGGACAATACTCAAAGATATTTGATAACAAGGCTTTTGGATATGCTAAAGTAACTGTAGAACGACCAGAACGCAATGCTAAAGGACAAGTGGTGACCGACAAAAAAGGAAACCCAAAACCCGATTCATCATTACGTGATACAGAAAACATTCCGTTGCTGATGGATGTTGAGGAATATATGGAAAAAGAAGTATTGCCACACGTACCCGATGCGTGGATTGACCACAGCAAAACCAATGTAGGTTACGAAATCAACTTTACCAAGTATTTCTACCAATACAAGCCATTGCGCTCATTAGAGGAAATCCGTGCGGATATTATGGCATTGGAGCAAGAAACAGACGGATTACTTAAAAATGTTATGTTATGAGTTTACTTATTCTTTTAAGAAAATCAGCCTCAGTTAATCGTTTTCACAATTTACTCATTAACTCTATTGATAGCGGTGAAGGTGATAGTGCATTGTTGTGTTCTGGATTTTTCCAAGAGATGAATAATTATTCTGCATCTTTAGATTCTGGACTATGTTCTTCCCTTTTCAATAACAATGTTTCTCTCACAACGATTGGTGTTCACAATAGAATGTGGCTAAACAGATATAGAAGTTTTAGAGATATTTTAATTAGTAATGGCAATACCGTTAATGCTCTCATAACCAATAATTTTCATTGGCACGCAAAAATATTTATTTTAAAAAAACAGGGAGAGCCAATTTTCGGAATCATTGGAAGTAGTAACATGACTCGAAACGCTTTTGGTCACACAGCCCCTTTTAACTTTGAAGCTGATGTTGTGCTTTGGGATAGTTCAAATAATGCGATAAATAATATATGTCAATCCCAAACCGAGATAAGTGGTGGTGATTTTGATGATATTATATATGCAGATTATAATGTTGAGAGAAATAGAGGAAAAAATTCAATGGAGAAATTGAAGGATTTAGAAAACGAAATTATGAGTAAAACCCAACTAGATGAATTGCAATAATGAAGAAATACGATAACTACAAGGATTCGGGTATTGAATGGATTGGCAACATTCCAGAAAATTGGTCGTGTACGAAATTAAAATATCACACAAGAAAGATTATTGACGGAGCTCACTTTACTCCAACATATATAGAAAACGTTGAAAATGCAGTTCCTTTTTTAAGGGTTACGGATTTACATAGTCAAGAAATTGATTTCAATAATGTGAAATTTATTCCACAGGAAGAACACAAAGAATTAATCAAAAGATGTTACCCAGAAAAAGGCGACCTTCTACTATCTAAGAACGGAACTATTGGACTTATGAAAATAGTGGACTGGGAATGGGAGTTTAGCATTTTTGTTAGTCTTTGTTTGTTGAAATTTGAAAAGACATTGGAAAATCGGTTTTTTAAATTTTTCTTCGATAGCAATGTAGTAGATAGACAATTATTTGAGAGTAGTCAGAAAACTTCGGTTACAAATCTCCATTTAGAAAAAATAAAAGAACTTCGATTGACTTTACCACCAATCGAAGAACAAATCACCATCGCCAACTACCTCGACCAAAAAACCACTCAAATTGATGATTTAATTGCCAAAAAGGAGCGTTTGATTCAGTTGCTAGAAGAAGAGCGCACTGCCATTATCAACCAAGCAGTGACCAAAGGTCTTGACCCAACCGTTCCAATGAAGGATTCGGGTATTGAATGGCTGGGTGAGATTCCAGCGCATTGGGAGGTGAAAAGAATTGGTCATGTTGCAAAAGTTGTGAGAGGTGCTTCACCAAGACCAGCTGGTGACCCACTTCTATTTAATGGAGATTTTTTACCGTGGATTACAGTAAAAGAAGTTACAAATGCCGAAGGTAAATTTATTGTATCTACTGAAACTTATTTGACTGAGCAAGGTTCTAAAAATACCCGAATAATCGAGCCAGAAACATTATTATTATCAAACAGTGGAGCAACGCTTGGTGTTCCAAGAATCACAAAAATCAAAGGGGGAATTAATGACGGTTCTGTGGCATTTTTCAATTTACAAATTGAAAGAGATTACCTGTATTACTTCTTTATAACACATACAAAAATATATAGAGATGAGGTATCTGGTTACGGTCAACCTAATTTAAATACAGATATTATAAAATCTACTAAAATTGCCCTACCAAATAAAAAAGAGCAATTAGAAATTGTTCTTTTTATTGAAAACTATTTGGAGAAATTCGAATTTTTAAAGTATAAAACCCAACAGGAAATCGAGTTATTAAAAGAATACAAAACCGCATTAATCAGTGAGGTGGTTACTGGTAAGGTTGATGTTAGAGAAGAGAAAATAAATTAACAAGTTGCTATATGAATGAACTTGAGCTAAAAAAATTAATTGAAATTTTCAGAAATCAATCTTCTGAAACAGAATGTGTAGAATTTAAGGAAGCCAAAACACAATATGATTTTGGCAAACTTGGCAAATACTTTTCAGCACTTTCAAACGAAGCCAATTTGAAAGGGAAAGAATCTGCATGGCTTATTTTTGGCATCAAAGACAAACCAATTCCTAGAGCAATTGTTGGAAGTGATTACAGAACAAATAGAGTTGATTTAGATAGTTTAAAAGCTGAAATAGGCAACAAAACAACGAATCGAATAACCTTCACAGAAATACACGAATTACAATATTCTGAAGGGCGAGTAATTGTTTTTCAAATACCACCAGCACCAAAAGGGTTTCCAGTAGCATGGGAGGGGCATTATTATGGTAGAGATGGTGAAGATTTAGTTCCACTTAATTTAGTTGAAATAGAAACCATTCGTAATCAAAGTAACAGAACCGATTGGTCGGCTCAAATTGTACCCAATGCCACCCTTGATGATTTAGACCCAATAGCTATTGAAAAAGCGAGAAAAGAATACAAAGAGAAAAATCCAAGAAAAGCATCGGAATGTGATACGTGGGATGATATTACTTTTCTGAACAAAGCGAAAGTTACGCTACAAGGAAAAATCACCAATACCGCTTTGCTTATATTGGGCAAGGAAGAATCTTCCCATTTTCTGAGTCCAGCGGTAGCTAAAATCTCTTGGATTTTAAAAGATGAAAACAATGTAGAGTTGGATTATGAACATTTTGGAGTTCCATTTTTATTGAGTTCAACAGAAGTATTTAGCCGAGTTCGCAACCTTACTTATCGCTATATAAAAGACGATTCTTTGTTTCCTACTGAAATTAAAATGTATGATGCTTTTGTTATTCGTGAGGCATTGCACAACTGCATAGCACACCAAGACTATCAATTAAATGGTCGTATTACGGTTGTTGAAAAACCAGATGAATTATTGTTTACTAATGTAGGTGACTTTATCCCCAAAAGCATTGAAAGGGTTATTGAACAAGATGCTCCCCAAGAATACTATCGCAATCAATTTCTAGCGGATGCTATGGTGAACTTAAATATGATTGATACCATTGGTAGCGGTATCAAACGAATGTTTTTGAAACAAAAAGAACGTTTCTTCCCTATGCCAGATTTTGACTTATCTACTTCAAATAAAGTAGCTGTTAGGATTGCAGGTCGCATTTGGGATGAAAATTACACCAAACTATTAATGAGAAAAACCGATTTGGAATTAAAAACGGTTGTTTTATTAGACAGAGTTCAAAAAAACTTACCAATTGATGATGACGAAATCAAAGAATTAAAAAAGTTTGGTTTAATAGAAGGTCGTAAACCGAATCTTCATGTTTCTTCGGCTGTTGCAAAAATCACAAACGATAAAGCCTCTTATATCCGAAAAAGAGGAATAAACGATGAGTATTGCAAAAAGATGATTTTGGATTATTTGAAAGAATTCAAGGAAGGGAAAAAAGATGATTTTGAAAAAATACTTTTAGACAAACTTCCAGAGATTTTAGACATTTCTCAAAAGAAAAATAAAATTAAAAACATTCTTCAATCAATGAAGAACCAAGGAAATATAAAGGTTGAAGGAAAGATTTGGAAAATGTCTAAGTAATCATAGTAGATATTTTTTTAGACATTTTTTTAGACATTTTTTAGATATTATGGCAAAAGGAATACACACAGAACAGACCTTTGAGGAAGCAATCGAATCCAACTTATTGGAACACGGTGGCTACGTAAAAGGAAGTTCAACCGACTTCGAAGTGAAACTTGGGTTGTTCCCAAGTTACATCACCAACTTTTTGAAGGTATCTCAACCGAAAGCATGGGATAAAATAGCCAACATCCACAAAGATGGGGTGGAGCAAAAGGTAATTCAACGCTTGGTTAAAGAGATTGATTTAAGAGGCGTTTTGGATGTTCTAAGAAAAGGATTCACCGATTATGGTGTGAAGTTCCAGATGGCATATTTTAAGCCAGAAAGCTCATTAAATCCAGAAGCTGACCAATTGTATCAAACCAATCATTTGTCGGTAACCAGACAGCTGTATTACGAGCGTGTTGGCAAGAACTCTTTGGATATGGTGCTTTCTTTGAATGGATTACCAATTGCTACTATTGAGCTTAAAAATCAGTTTTCTGGTCAGTCTGTTGAGAATGCTAAGAAGCAGTATGTGTATGACCGAGAACCAAATGAACCAATATTCCAATTTAAAAAAAGAACATTGGTTCACTTTGCAGTAGATACGGATGAAGCTTTCATGACCACAAAGCTGGATGGAAAGAACACTCGATATTTACCATTTAATTTAGGATACAACAACGGAGCTGGAAATCCACCCAATCCAAACGGATACAGAACAGCGTATTTGTGGGAACAGGTTTGGACAAAAGATAGCTTCATGGATATTATTGGTAAGTTCCTTCACTTGAGTGTGGAAGAATTTGAGATGAATGGTGTCAAAAAGAAAAAGGAAACCATTATTTTTCCACGTTTCCACCAAATGCAAGTAGTAAGAACTGTTACTGCAGATGCACGTACTAGTGGTGCTGGGAAAAACTATTTAATCCAACACAGTGCTGGTTCTGGAAAATCTAATTCAATCGCTTGGTTATCATATAGACTTTCGAGCTTGCATGATGACCAAAACAATAGAGTTTTTGATTCAGTGATTGTAATTACTGACCGTAAGGTATTAGATTCACAGTTACAAAATACCATATACCAATTCGAACACAAAGATGGTGTAGTTCAAAAAATCGATAAGGATTCAACTCAATTGGCAAATGCCATCACCGCTGGGTCGCATATCATTATTACCACGCTTCAAAAGTTTCCATTTATTTTGGATAAAATTGGTGAAATACCAGCCAGAAAATATGCTGTAATCATTGATGAGGCTCATAGTTCCCAAGGTGGTGAAGCAACCAAAAAAATGAAAGAGGTACTTTCAGCAAAATCATTAGAAGATGCAGAAAGAGATGAAGCCTACACAGGACTGGAGGAAGATGCTGAGGATGAAATCAGAAAATCAATGCTTGCTAGAGGAAAACAGAACAACCTTAGTTTCTTTGCTTTCACAGCTACACCAAAACCTAAAACAGTTGAAGTATTTGGAACGATAGGAAAAAATGGCAAGCCAGAACCTTTTCACTTGTATTCTATGAAACAAGCCATCGAAGAAGGATTTATTCTCGATGTATTAAAGAGTTATACAACCTATAAGACATACTTTAAACTATCAAAACAGATTGAAGATGACCCAAAAGTAAACAAGAAAAAAGCATCCAGAGCCATTGGTCGTTTTATGTCATTGCATCCGCATAACCTTGCACAGAAAACAGAAGTCATGGTGGAACATTTCCGCCAAATAGTTTCAAAGAAAATCGGAGGCAAAGCAAAAGCTATGGTAGTAACCAGTTCAAGGCTTCATGCTGTTAGATACAAAGAAGAGTTTGACAAATATATCAAAGAAAAGGGATACAATGATGTTAAAACCATAGTAGCCTTTTCGGGTAAAGTAATTTACGATAACGCTCCAGAAGGTGTGACCGAGGTGGAACTGAATGGATTTGCTGAAAAGGAATTGCCAAGAAAGTTCGCATCGGATGAGTACCAATTGTTGTTAGTTGCAGACAAGTACCAAACAGGATTCGACCAACCGTTGTTGCATACCATGTATGTAGATAAGAAATTATCTGGAGTGAAAGCGGTTCAAACGCTATCTCGATTAAACAGGATGTGTGCTGGAAAGGAGGACACATTTGTGTTAGACTTCGCAAATGAAACACAGGATATATTGGATTCCTTCCAACCTTATTATGAATTAACTTCAATTCGTGAGAACTCAGACCCTAATCATTTGTATGATTTAAAATCTGAGTTGGAAAAAGCCAATGTAATTTGGGAAACTGAAGTCAATAATTTCTGCAACGTATTTTTCAAATCGAGCAAATCTTTAAGTGCATCTGACCAAGGAAAATTAAACTCGTATGTTGACCCAGCAGTGGAGAGGTTCAAGGCATTACCTACTGAAAAAGATGATGCAATGGGAACAATTACTAATCAAGATGATTTTAAGAACACTTTGCAGATATTTACAAGAACTTATTCATTCTTGACCCAAATTATGCCTTTTTCGGATGTTGATTTGGAGAAGCTTTTCACTTATGGAAGATTCTTATTGAAGAAATTACCAAGAACATCACAAAATGACAAATTCAAATTAGGTGATGAAGTATCGTTAGAATACTACAGACTACAAAAAGTTGCGGAACAAAGCATTCTAATGGAAAGTCAAAGTGTTTATGAATTAGAAGGTGGTGGACAAGCTGGAATACGATTAACCAAAGAGGAAGAAGCTAATTTATCAGAAATTATAAATGTTTTAAATAAAAAGTTCCATACAGAATTTAACACAGCAGATAAACTTTTATTTGACCAGATTGAAGAGGAAATGGTAATGGATGAGAAACTTGCATTGCAAGCAAAATCAAATACCATTGATAATTTTAAATTTGGTTTTGAAGAAATGCTATTGGATAAATTTATATCCAGAATGGAACAGAACCAAGATATTTTCACCAAAATGATGGATGATAAAGAATTTGGTGATGTGGTCAGAAGTTATATGTTGAAAAAGGTTTATGATAGGTTAAGTAAGTAAATTTAATTTTAAATAAAAAATAATGAAAATTAATATCGTATTGTTGGCTATTTTTTTTACACAATTTTCTTTTACTCAGAATAAAATTAAAAAAGAAATTGAAGAAACTTACAAAACATCACTAAAGTTTGGTAAACCTGTTAACGGTAAAGTTGAATCCAAAATAACAAAATTTTACAATGATAGTGGAAATGTTATAAAATTAATCACTGAGACTTTTGATGAATGGGCATTTAATCCAGAACCTATAATAACTAATCTATACAACACAGATAATAAAGTGGTTGAAACAAGCTACTTAAATCTTGATGGTTCTTTGATTCAAAAATCAATTTTCGAATATGACTCAAAAGGAAATAATATTGAATATAATATTTATAATTATGAAGGTGATTTAATTATTAAATGGGAATTTAAATATGATTACAATAATAGAATTATTGAAGAGTTAAGACATGATTCTGATGGAATTTACAAAGGAATTTATTCTTATGAGTCAAAAGAAAAAAAAGTTATTAAAAAATATCAAAATGATTTATTTTTCAATCAAGTTGAATACAATTTTGATAAAAATGGTAATGAAATTGAAATAAAAACATATAATTCTAATTATGAATTGATATCAAAAACAACTAAAAAATATGATTCAAATAACAATTTAATTGAAGAAATTAATTTAAATGGAAATGAACTTTTTAAATATACTTACAATTATTCAGCATTTAATAAATTTAATCAATGGACAGTTAAAACAATTTATATAAACAATAAAATTGAAAAAACGATAATTAGAAAATTAGAGTACAAATATTAAAAGCAACATAAAGCCCTGGATTTCAATTAAATAAATTGTTTTTTTATATTTTCATTCCAGACCTTTGCCTCAAGTTTCAGATTTAGATTATAGCTTATTAAAAAAGCAAAATTGAAACAACCGATTTCAACAAATCCATTTCAAAGCTTTCAAATAAATTGAGCATCTAAATTTAAAACGAAATTCAAACCATGTCCATTTTGTGCAAAATTAGATTTTAGTCATACACTGCACAAAACACATAAATAGGATTTCAATAAAATGCAATGTTAAACATGTGCAAAAGGGCATACCCTAAAATTGCACAATTTTAAGCAAAGGTCACCATGAAAAAAGCTCGTTACATTCGTCAATCAACAAAAAATCAAACCAACCTTCGTCAGCTTGCAAAAGCACACCCAGATGAAGAATTATTCATTGACATAATAAGTGGTTCAATTCCATTTGATGAACGTCCTGAAGGTAAACGACTCATTCAAGCAGTTGAAACTGGAAAAATAAATTATGTAAGCTTCCATGCCATCGACAGAGCTGGAAGAAATACTATCAATGTATTACAAACGCTTCAATATTTTTATGATAAAGGTGTGGTTGTAAAGATTGATAACTTGGGATTGGAATCCATGATTAACAACAAAGCTAATCCAGTGTTTAATCTTATTACAACCATATTAAGTGAGCTAAGTTCATTAGAAAAAACAAGTCTTCTTGAAAGACAAGCTGAAGGAATTCATCAAGCCAAACTAAAAGGTATATATAAAGGTAGAGCTGAAGGAACTTTTGATACGCCAGAACAAACACTTCAGAAGCATAAGCGTGTGGTTAGAGCCATTAAAATGAATCCAACGCTATCGCTTAGACAAATTGCCAAGTTGGCAAGTGATTTAGATTATAAGGTATCAGCCAATACGGTTAAGAAGGTAAAAGAATTAATGTTGAACTCAAATTTACAAGTTGCCTAATGATGCGAGTTGATTTAACCGCCATTCATAATTTAATGTTTAAATTTTATGGTAGCCGTAATATGCAAATGGACACAATTGTGGAAAGCAAGCACTTTTTGAGACCCAAAGAAATCATTATTAAATTTGATTTTAAGAAGGATTGCAATTTGGATATTGAAAAACTAACAAGAAGATTAGCAAGACACATTTGGAATGTTCATAATTTCTTTGTGACCGTGAAGGATGATACTATTGAAATTTGTATCATTTTCTATATAAACAAAAAACTCAAAGATTTTGACTTTGAGTTTAGTGAGAATTGAAAGTATTAAAATAATTTTCTCAGTATTATCTATTTCTATTTGAGGATTAATAGTTTTGATGGTATAAGATACACAATAATTTTGATACTTATTTGATATAAATCTCATTAAATTAATCTACAGTCTTAAACCTTTATTCGCTATTTTTAATAACACGAAACAACACTTTTGTCTTATCTGGCAATTACTTTTTAGATTAAAATTAATATCTCGATAGATTCATTTTTAAAGTTTTACTCATATATATTTAAATCTTTGATAAAACTCTTTGTAAACTTAATAATACCTAACAGCAAATCATATGTGCTTTTCAAACAGATAAATCACTGTTTAACTTAATATCAAAAAATCTACCAAACGGGGTTATATTATCAAAGTGTCAAAGAGCAAAAGTACCTAATCCTTTACACAACGAACCGAGTTGCCAAATCGCTTATAGGTGTAATCGATGTAGACGTTACCATTCATGTTATTCAAGTGACGGTACCATGCAGCGGATGTATTAGACTCTGACAAACTCCACCAGCTACCGTATCCGCCAATGCTGTAGAATGGCATAAGGGTGCTGCGAAAACCCGCTGGAAGACCTGTAAAACCAGATTCGTTGGTTGCAGATTCGTTTGGACTTTCCCATAATCCTGTTCCTGCTTGCAGGGTTCCTGTAGATTTCATCTTGCCTCCAGCTACCAATTCTCCTCCTAAAAAATCAGTTAGTTGTGTCCATTCTGCATCACTTGGAATATGCCATCCTTGAGGTGCTAATATCTTGTTTGGTGTTGAAGGGTCATTATCGTGTATTCCTGCCACCGCATACCAATTATACAACTTGCCATAAATGGCGTTGTTCGCTGGGTCATTATTGTAATAACACCAAGCTCCAGTGGTTAGGTTTGCCCATTGTGTTGGGTCGGTAACTTGAGGAATAGGTGTGCCGTCTCTATAAGTCTCAACATCTAAATTTTTAGATTGCCAAATTTGAGTACCTATAGTTACAAATTCAATATTTGAGTTATTACTTGAATTCTCATCACTTGAACATGAATAAAATGCAAATAAAGAAATAATAAACACGTTTAGTTTTCTCATATAAAAAGGAATGTTTCTATTTATAAATAATTAATCATAGAAAAAATTTAAAACGGATTAAATGCTGTAAAACTACCATTAATAATATTATAATTTTGTTGACTTGGATAATTTGGGCACGGTTGAGAAGTTAATGGATTTACACCTCCAGTATTGTTTAAATTATTAAATTGAAATTCTCCCCTAATATAATCTTCTGTTATTTCTGTTATTTTTAAAAAACCAGTTGATGATTGTTGCTTTTCCAATTCTAATGCACAAAAATCGATACCTGAAAAATTGTTATCATTATATGGAAAACGTCCTCCAATTGAATTAAAATTTTGTATTTGAATTATTTGATTAACCTGAATTTCACTATCTAAAGTAAAACCCATGCTTAACTCTACATAAGAATCTTGTTGAAAAAGAGGATTGCTTCCAACTCTTTGTACTAAACCACTAATTGAATAATCTATACTTCCATCATTATTTATATACTTATCTGTTAGTGGTACTCCTTCATAATTGAAATTATTAGGAATTTCAAAATTCATTACAATATCTGTATCATCAATTAAATCATTAGATTCTGAACTACAGCCTATGAATAAGTGTATAATAAATAAAACTAAAATTGAATATATTTTTCTCATAATTAATAAAATAAAAAACTGCCATTAATGGCAGTTTTAAGGTTTAACTTTAAAATTTATAACCTACTGAAAATTGGAAAACATTATTGTTTATTTTCAATGAAGTACTATTACCAAACTCATCTGTGTAATCTTTAGCAATACTAGATAAACCTAAATTATATCTTGCATCTATAAAGAAATTTTCAGTTATTGAATAACTTGCTCCAAGATTAAAGCTTAATGCTAATGATTTGTAAAATTCTTTTGCATCAATTGATTCAGAACCCGAATCTGTAATTCCATTATCATTTTCACTAAACTCAAAATCTTCCTTTGCACTCATTAAAATCCCGAATTGAGGTCCAGCTAATAATGCAAACTTTTCAGCAACATAATATTTTGCTAAAATTGGAACATTTAAATAATTTAGTTTTGTTTTTGATTCTTCACTGTATGAATAATCAACATCAGACTCCGAATATTCTGATTTTGCACCTTGCATTGAAAACAATAACTCTGGTTGAATAGCAAATTTTTCTGAAATGCTTATCTCTGCAAAACCACCTAAATGGGCACCGATTAGTGATTTTGTGTCTTCCACATCACCACTTAAGTTCGAAATATTTAACCCAACTTTTGCACCGAATTTAACATCTTGTGCATAAGATAATGCTGAAAATAAAAATACAGCTGATAATAAAATTTTTTTCATAAAATATTAGTTTTTAAATTATTTAACAAATTACCTAATATAATTTTTAGCTTTTTTTTAGATTTAGTTATCGTATATATTATTTGTTTAAACGTAGCTGAATCATGTAATTAGTATCTTAATTCCCTGCCTTACAATTACTGGAATAGAATTTTAAATGAACGTATTAATTTTTCATCTTTTATTGAATACAATGACACAAAATAAACACCTCTATTATTTCCTTGTAAAGAAACTAATTGTGAGTCTCTCATTGTTGTAGAATAAACCTGCTGACCTAAAACATTAGTTATTTTGACTATTATATCATTTAAATTCAAATTATTATTGATTTTAATATAAAAATCTGAATTTGTAGGATTTGGATAAACAGAAATATTGTTTTTTGAATGTAAAAATTCTTCTGAATTTAAATTTACTTGATTAATTACAAATCCTGAAGTATTTAAACCATACATATTAACTGGCCAAACATCATTATTTATACCTTGTGGCTTAATCCAAAATTCTACAGTAAGGTTAGTGGTGGGAATAGATTGGTTAATTTGGATTCTAGAATTTACTCCATTAAAAGAATATGAATTACCAAATTTTCCTTCAGAGCTCGTAATATTAAATCCACTGCCATTAACTCCAGTAGAAGCAGTTATTGTTGAATTGTTTTCTTCATCTAAATGCCATAAACCAATTGTGTTTGAATCACTTGAAAATGGTAAATTAGAATTAAAATAATTCAATATTTCAGTTGGCGTTCTGATTGTGTTTGAAATTCTTACTTCATCTATTAAACCATTAAACCAACCATTATAACTTGTATAAAATACAGCCCCTAGGTCTAATCTAGACCAAGAGTAATTTATATTAGCCCATGTTCCAGAATAAATTAATTGACCATTTTTATAGAGTTTTCCTTCATTGTTGATATCTTTTGTGAATACAATATAACTCCAATTATCAATATCTAAAACACAATTTGAATTATTTGCATCAAGTAAATTTGTAACTGAGCCTACAGTTGATTGAGAAAAAGTAAATGTTGAAAATGTAATAATAATACTTAATAAGAAATTTTTCATGTTTAATCAATTTATAATTAATAAACAAATTGATTAAAATAATTTTGAATATTATTTAAGTTTTATTAAACGAAGAAATAAATTATTTAACGTATTGAAATTTCAATTTTTATAGACGTTCCTTGCTCTACATTTAAAAAGCTGATTTTATTATATTTATTGTTTTCAAAAAGTTGAATTCTTTCTTCAACTAATTTTAAGCCTTTAGAAAATGTATTTGAATCACCCACACCCATACCGTTATCTGTAACTAAACAGATAATTTTATTTTTGTATTTTGAAAAATTTATTCTTAATTCTGGATTAGTAATTGAGTTATCAAATGCGTGAACAAATACATTTTCAACTAGTGGTTGAATAATCATTGGAGGGATTTCAATATCGTGAACATCAATAGTATCATTAATATCAATTACCCATTTCACTTTTATTTTTCTTCTAAAATTTTCTAAAATTATATACCGTTTCAAATAATCTACTTCTTCTTCCAAATTAATTGTAGTTTTTGAAGAATAATTA
>NZ_CALBSN010000068.1 GCF_937967675.1 uncultured Flavobacterium sp.
AAACATTTCTGTATATTTTTGAAGCTTGAGCCAATCCTAACAAACGCGGCATTTGTCCGGCAGTAGGAGAGATGTCAGAACTAGAATTTTTTTGTTGGGTTAAATTTTTCCAATTTCCGTTTTCGTCTAATGAATGCGTTGCGAAGTGACCGCCCATTTGACGTCCAGCACTCATTGGATCAAAATTAATATCGGTATGGCCATATAATCCAGCGAAAAATTGCTCGATGTTCATAGCTCCAATTGCCATCATAAACGTTTGGTCACGATAATATCCTGAACGGAAATCTCCGTTTTGAAATGCTTTTGCTAATGCTAATTGAGGTACTTCTTTACCATCGCCAAAAATTCCGAATTTGGCTTTACCCGTAAGTACTTCTTTTCTTCCTAGAAGGCTACATTCTCTACTAATTCGGGCGATTTTATAATCGTTAATGACTTCTTTTTTAAAATCTTCAAAAGAAACTACTTCCGATGTTGTTGCTGTTTTCATAAGACGTTTGTACGAAATTGATAATTCAACAAATTTAATTAAAACGACTTATAAAACAATACAAGGTGTAATATTTTTTTAATTATTATTAAATTATCAATGATTTTGATTTGAAAAACGCAATGAATTCATTGAAAAACGATTTTTAATTATTGAATTGTTAAATAAATGAACAAAAATCTATTAAAACCATTTTCTTGTAAATAGTGAAACTAATGTTTTAGGACTTAGAGTAACAACAAAACGAATTTGTTGTCCATAATTTGTATCATTCAATGCATAACCGTTTGAGGAATAAACAGGTAAGAACAGTTCAAAATAATCAGGAACTAAGTTTAAATGAAATCCAGAATCAAAAACAAATTTTGGATCGGAGTATTTGTTTTTAAACATTCCAGCATCACCATAAATTTGAATCCAATTCCATATATTGAATGTTCCATTAATAGTAGTCATCCATTGGTTTGCAAATCGGGTATCTAATTTAGATTTGAATCCACCTTCTGCGTAAACGTATTGTTGACTGTAAATTCCTGTTATTTCACTTCTTCCTAATAAATTGTAATCGAACATATAATCGTTAGGTCGATCTAATCCAAAACTGAAAAAGTCGGAATTAGTGCTTCTGAACATAAAAGCTCCTGCGAAAAGGCGTAGACTTATTTGGCGATTGTTTTCAAATAGTTTTCGGAAATGCACTTCGGTTGCAACTTTTCCAAAGGAATTTGCTATTTGTAAATCATTTAAAATGGAAAAATGTTTCGTACCTTCAGATTGATAATTTCCATATTTCGCGTTGAAGATATTATAGTTTTCTGTTTTCGTATCAATGATTAGATTCGATTTGTCTCTCTGAACGTATACTTGTCTTAATTGAATAAATTCATTTTTATTAGTTCTGAAGTTTCTATCTCTAAATTTAAATTGGATTACAGGACTTATATTGGTGTAAAAGGCATCACTTGTGTAATGAAAACGATTTCCTGTAATAAGATATCTTATGTGATATAACTTTCCATCTTCTCTAATATTATCATCAACAAATGCAGTAAATTTTCCAACAATAGTCCCTGTATTACTTGAATACATTGGGGTTGTACTAAAAGTAAATGGTTTGTTAAGTATGGATTTGTTGTGTAATCTCATTCCTACAGCCACTCCATCATAAATATTGAATTCTACTTCTGGAACGTAAAAAATTTGATTGTAATGGGGATCTTCTAGATCTTTTAGAAAAATAAATTTGAAAGGTCTATTGTTAAAATAGAATCCTTTTAATGATTTCCAATTGTTTCTGAGGTTATATTCTGGTATTTCATTATTATAATTTAGTGTTAATTTATCAGCGTCTAATCTTGGAATAACAATTGTTGAGTCTGTTGAAATATTGGTTATCCAACTTTTTTTGATAATCTCATTGTTTTTCAAATGGTACAATGAAATAGGTACATTAGTTCCTGTTTTATTAATAATTTTTACAGATAAAGAATCGTTTGATTTTTTTACTTTACCAAATTTAAAATCAATTAATTTACGAGTTTCTACAACGGTACGGAAAAACCAATCAATATTTTTTGGACTATTTTTTTCTAAAACTGTTTCCAATTGTCTTGAGTTTGTTCCAAAATTTTGATTTTCTTGAATGAACTCTTGTATAGAATTTTGAACAATTTCATTTCCTAAGTAATCATCTAAATATTTTAAGCTCAAACCAGCTCTATATTTACTAGCAATATGTTCATTGAATTTGATGAGTTTGTTTTTAGGTTCATTTAATGGTTGATCAAGATTTTTTCTTGCCATTAGAATATACAAATAATTGTATTGCTCATTGAAATTAAGATTGATAAAGTTGTATGATTTGAGTAGTTTAATATTTGCTAAATTCCCTGTCATTTTTAAATCAGGATAATATTCCTCAATATATTTCATCATCAAAAAAACTTGAACTCCATCATAAACCCAATAGTCTCTTCTTTGATTCAAATTGAAATTTTCTTTCAAATAAATTCCTAAATAAGTTTTTAAAAATTTTAATTCAAACATTAAATCATTTGGAAAAGGACTTAAAAAACTAGGAAGCTGATTTAATCCATAAAATGGCTCTCTATTGTAATCTTCTTGATTAAGTATTATTTTTGGAGCAATCGGTAATCCTAGTTTAGATGCGCTAAAACGAGCAACTTTATCAAAAATTAAAGCCTTAGAAATATTGGTAATTTTATTATCTTCAATTCCACAACTAACTTCAATGATTTCATTTTTAAAATTTTGATAGGTGTTTTCCAGTTCTAAAGCTATTATGGCATCACTTTTATTTTTAGATTTTAACGTAATTCTTTTGTTTGCATCAAGTTCAATTGTACTAATTTCTTCAAGATTACTATGTACATAATATTTTTTTGGTAATTCTAATTCAATTTCAAAATCGGAAAAAGCATTAGGGATATCATCTAAATTTTCATTACTATATTGAATAAATTGTTTGTATTCGTATCTAGAAGGGTTTAAATACCAGTTTTTTAAGACTATTTTTCCGAAATTTGTATAACCAAACTTTGTGAATTTTGCATCCGGAATTTTTACAACATAGGTTAATGTAAAAGTTTGCTTTGAGCATGGTAAAATAGGTTGATTTAAATCTAATTTAACTAAATCAATTTTACCATTAGGTCGCTGCCATGATATGAATTGAAATTTTTCATCTGTTATATTTTTTATATCAGTGAAACCTCTTTCCTTGTAGCCAGCCAAATGAAAAGATCTATTGAATTCGTCTGAGAATCTTCTTGCTAGTGCTGAGGATTTTGAGGAAAAAGCATTGTTCCAATCGTTTAGAATAATGTGTTTGAGGGTATCGTTGCTAGAATTATTATAAGTTAATTCTTGTTTAATCAATAGTGTTTTCTCTTCTGTATTTATTCTAACAGATATCCTTGAGGAATGCTGAGAATACATAAGAATTGGGAAAAGAAATAAAACTATTTTGATTAAATGCTTCAAATGGATTCTATTTTATTACTACAGATGCTATTAAAGCAAAAAAGTTGCTTAAATATCGGCAAAATATAAAATTATTATTACAGTTAGCTTAATTTTTAATTAAAAAAAATAAGTAATATGTAAAATAAGATAAATATTAGTAAATTTGATAAATTTAGATATTATGCCCCAAAAAATATTTACAATATTATTCCTTTTAGTGGGAATGTTTTCTCATTCACAAATTGTTATTAATGAAATTGATTCAGATACCCCAGGAACAGATCAATTGGAATTTGTCGAATTAAAATCTGATACTCCTAACTTTTCTTTGGATGGTTATGTTTTAGTTTTTTTTAATGCAGGAAGTACTGCTCCTTACTCAAACTCTGTTAGTTATTATGCAATTGATTTGGATGGATATGAAACAGATTTTAATGGGATCTTTCATATAGGAAATAATTCAGTTTCACCAGCACCTTTAAAAATTTTTCCCAATAGTACTGTTCAAAATGGACCAGATGTTGTAGCATTGTATTTGGGAAATGATAACGATTTCCCGCTTAATACGACAGCAACTACAACAAATTTGATAAATGCATTGGCTTACTCAGGTAATTCTACACAGCCTAGTGCTATGATGACCACTTTAGGCATTACAGTTTGTACAAATGAAAATATTAATGGTTTGGTTACTTCTCAATCTATTCAAAGAAAAAATGATGGAACTTATGAAGTAAAAGCGCCAACTCCAGGAATGAATAATGATGGAAGTGGTATTACACCAAATTATATAACCGTTTCTACTTCTCAATCTAGTTATAATGAAGGGGATAGTTTTAATTTTATTTTTACTACAAGTCAACCAGTTCAAAACCAGAATTTGATAATGAATTTTACTTTAAATAATGGTAATTTTACAATGTCTGATTTCTCAGGAGGTTTAACAGTTATGATTCCTGTTGGAGAAACAACTGCTCAAACGGGTATTATATTAATTAATGATGGAATTGATGAAGGTGATGAAGAAATGAAATTTGTTTTACAATCGCTACCAATAGGGTATGTCTCTTATAATAACAATACCATTTTCAGAGTTTATGATGCTAATTTCACAACAGACCCATGGGGTACACCTTTAAATCCTACTTATAATATTGTAGCACCAACTATTCCAATAGGATATTATGATTCCTTAGAAGGTTTGGCTGGTAATGCATTAAAACAGGAATTGCAAAATATTATTGCTAATCCAACAGTGGTAAGACTGCATAGTTATGCTGATATTTGGGAAATTTTAAAGAGTTCAGATAGAAATCCACAAAATAATAATCAAGTTTGGTGTATTTATACAGAAGTTCCATATGCTAAATTAGACCAACAGAATACAAGTAGTATAGTTGGGAAATGGAATAGAGAACATATCTTTTGCCAATCAAGAGGTGGTTTTGAAGTGGCAAATGGAGATACTGCTGATGGGATTAATGTATGGTTGCCCACTAGTGCTTCTAATACAGTTGATGGTGTCTCTGACGCGCATCATATAAGAGCGGTTAGCGGTCAAGAGAATTCATCAAGAAACAATAAAAATTATGGTTCTGTAAATACATCTACTGTTTATGCAGGTCCAGATGGAACTCAAGGTTCTTGGCGTGGAGATGTAGCTCGATCTTTATTTTATATGGCCGTTCGTTTTGAAAGTTTGAATGTGGTTAATGGAGATCCAATAGAGCTTAGTAGTGGAAATCCATCCTATCAAATAGGCGATTTAGCCACTTTATTAACTTGGAATACTTCAGACCCAAGAGACGATTTTGAAATGAATCGTAATAATTATATCTACACTTGGCAGATGAATCGTAATCCATTTATAGATTATCCTAGTTTAGCAGATTATATTTTTGGAGCTAATTTTGGTCAGCCTTGGTCACGAACTTTATCTACTCAAACTCCAATTGAAAATAGAGTAGCTGTTTATCCAAATCCAGCTTCTGAATTCTTAATTATTTCTGGATTAGAAGGAACTTCAAAAGTAGAAATTTTTACGGTTACTGGGCAGTTACTTCAGACAGAAAATTTTGAAAACGAAACTCGTGTTAGGTTAGACTTAAGTGCAGGAATGTATTTAGTAAAATTATCAAATGGAACTCAAACTACAACAAGAAAGATAATTGTAAAATAAAAAAAGGTCAGATTTAAATCTGACCTTTTTTGTTTTATATTCCTGCTATTTCTTTTAATTCTTTGACAAATCTTTCTGCTAAAACATCCGCTTCTGATTGTGTTGGAGCTTCGGTATATATTCTGATAATCGGTTCTGTGTTTGATTTTCTTAAATGTACCCATTCTGTTGGGAAATCAATTTTTACTCCGTCAATAGTTGAGATGTTCTCTGTTTTGTATTTTTCGGTTAGCGTAGCTAAAACATTATCAACATCAATTTGAGGTGTTAACTCAATTTTGTTTTTACTCATATAATATTGTGGAAAACTAGCTCTAATTTCAGCAATCGTTTTATCTTGATTGGCTAAATAGGTCAAAAACAAAGCAACACCCACTATACTATCTCTACCATAGTGCGATGATGGATAAATAATTCCTCCATTACCTTCACCACCAATGATTGCGTTAGTTTTCTTCATTAATTCTACCACATTTACTTCTCCCACAGCACTTGCTTGATACGTTCCGCCGTGTTTTTCTGTAATATCGCGCAGAGCACGAGAAGACGACATATTAGAAACTGTATTTCCAGGAGTTTTTGATAAAACATAATCAGCAACAGCTACTAAAGTATATTCTTCACCAAACATTTCACCATCATTTGAAATGAAAGCTAAGCGATCTACATCAGGGTCAACTACGATTCCGAAATCAGCTTTTTCTTCTACAACTAATTTACAAATATCACCTAAGTGTTCTTTTAAAGGTTCTGGATTATGTGGAAAATGACCGTTTGGTTCGCAATATAATTTTACTACTTCAACGCCCATTTGTTCTAATAAATTTGGGATAATAATTCCACCTGAAGAGTTTACACCATCCACAACTACTTTGAATTTCTTAGTTTTTACCAAATCAGCATCTACCAAAGGCAATTCTAACACTTCATCAATGTGAATATCCATGTAAGCATTGTTTTCAGTAACCTCGCCTAAATTATCAACCTCTGAAAAATTAAATGCTTCGTTTTCTGCAATTTGTAAAATCAATTCACCTTCTTTTCCACTTAAAAATTCACCTTTTTCGTTTAATAATTTAAGTGCGTTCCATTGTTTTGGATTATGAGAAGCGGTTAAAATAATTCCACCATCTGCCTTTTCCATTGGAACTGCAATTTCAACTGTAGGAGTAGTGGATAAACCTAAATCGATAACATCAATTCCTAATCCAACCAATGTATTCATAACTAAATTGTGAATCATGGGTCCTGAAATCCTTGCATCTCTTCCGATTACTACTTTTAAGCGTTCGTTACCTTTTGAAGCGTGTCTTATTTTTAAAAATGTTCCATAAGCCGATGCAAATTTTACCGCATCAACTGGTGTTAAATTTTCGCCAACACCACCGCCAATGGTTCCACGAATTCCTGATATTGATTTTATTAAAGTCATTTTTTTGTTTAAAAGGTTATAGGTTTAAAAGGTTAATAGTAAACCAAATTCAACACAAATATAAAAAGTTCAGCATTGGTATGCTATAAAACTTGTAAAGATTTTTATATATTTACGGAAACAACTATTAGTTCTAAATGAATTTTCTCGCTCATATTTATTTGTCTGGTGAAAATGATTTTGTCAAAATTGGCAATTTCATGGCAGATAGTATTCGCGGTTCCCAATATTTAGATTATCCAAATTCCCTTCAAAAAGGGATTTTGTTGCACCGGCATATTGATAGTTTTACGGATTCACATCCAATTTATCGCAAAAGTAAACATCGTTTACATGAAAAATACGGACATTATTCCGGTGTTATTATGGATATTGCTTACGATCATTTCTTAGCGAAAAATTGGAGTAAATATTCCAAAGAAAATTTAGAAGATTACGCTGCTGATTTTTATCAATTGATGCAAGATAACTATGAAATTCTCACCGAAAGAACAAAAGGAATGTTACCTTATATGATTGGACGAAATTGGCTAGTAAGTTATGCAACAATCGCAGGGTTGGAAATGATTCTTTTTCAAATGGATTATAAAACCAAGCATCGTGCACACATGCAAGAGGCTATTGTGGAAATTCAAGATTTTTATACTGAATTTGAATCGGAATTTTTTCAGTTTTTTGAAGAATTAGTATTTTCGTGCCAACAAAAATTAAAGGAACTCAATGAAATTTTGTAGTGATTTAGAAGCTGATTTTCGAAAAGCATCCAATAGCGAATTGGCAATTCCAATGGAAAATTACATGAAGAATAATTTTACCTATTTTGGAATTAAAACCGAGAATAGACGAGCAATTTTCAAGTCAAATTACGAACAAAATAAAGCAGAAGTAAAATCTAACTTTAGGGCAATTGCTTGGGAATTGTTCCAAATGAAAGAACGAGAATTTCATCAAACAGCAATTGATTTATTGGTAAAAGAGTTCAAGAAAAGCTTTGTTTTAGAAGACATTCAATTGATTGAAAAACTGATAATTACCAATTCTTGGTGGGATTCAGTTGACACAATTGCAAAATATTTATTGGGTGGTTATTTGTTACAATTTCCATCGGAAACTTTAAAAGTAGTTGAGCGTTTTTCCAATTCCGAAAACATGTGGTTAAATCGAAGTTCTATTTTATTTCAATTGAGTTATAAAGAAAAAAACAATTTCGAAATTTTAAAATCGGAGTGTGAAAAACACAAAGATTCCAACGAGTTTTTCATTCAAAAAGCAATTGGTTGGGCCTTACGAGATTATAGTAGATTCAACCCAAAAGGAGTCGAATCTTATGTAAATTCTACCAATTTGAAACCATTAAGTAGAAGAGAGGCCTTACGTTTGCTCTAATTTTGTTTCATTTTTCAGATTAAAGATTTACCTTCGTAAAATACTTCAAGACAATGCCAAGAAAGAAATCTTTTTCCTTAAAAACGTTTTTACATAAAACTTTCCGACGTTTAGAGCGATTTGTTTTTCTTTTGAAATCGTTACTAACACCACGGCAGTTTATTTATTTTTCGTGTGTTTTAGTTGGAATTTCATCGGCATTAGCGGTAATTATTCTAAAAACATTTGCGCATTGGGTTTATAAATCGGCTCAAAGATTAGATGATATTTTTCATCTTCCTTACAGTAATAGTACGTTACCAATTATTGGAATTATAATAACAGTAATTATTGTTAAAAAGGTTTTGGATGGATCTATTGAAAAAGGAACTTCTCAAATTATGTATGCTGTCGCCAAAAAGCGCGGAATTATGCCTAGAAAACAAATGTTTGCCCAAATCATTACAAGTTCGTTTACGGTAGGTATGGGTGGAAGTGCAGGTTTAGAGTCGCCAATTACCGTTACGGGGGCTGCTTTTGGGAGTAATTATGCGCAAAATTATCGTTTAAGTTACAAAGATAGGACGCTTTTGTTAGCCTGTGGTGTCGCTGCCGGAATTGGTGCTGCTTTCAACGCCCCGATTGCTGGAGTATTGTTTGCCATTGAAGTGGTACTAGCTGAAATTAGTATTACAGCCTTTATTCCGATTATGATTAGTGCAGCAACAGGTGCTTTGGTTTCAACGGTAATGTTGAATGAAAACATCTTGTTTTCGTTTAAAAAAGTACAATTTTTCGATTATCATAATTTACCCTATTATATTTTACTAGGCGTTTTAAGTGGCCTAGTTTCCATAAATTATGCGAGAACTTTCAGAAAGATTGAGCATTATTTCAGTGGACTAAAATTTAATATCATCAATAAAGCATTGTTTGGAGCCGGAATTTTAGGTGTCTTGATTTTCTTGTTCCCTTCTTTATTTGGTGAAGGATATGAAAGTATTAAAACGCTAGCTGATAGTAATCCTGAGGGGTTGGTTCAAAATACTATTTTTGAACGTTTTCAAGAATCCAAATGGATTCTGTTGTTGTTTGTTGGAGCTACGATGTTGATAAAAGTTTATGCTACAAGTTTGACATTAGGTGCTGGTGGAAATGGTGGAAATTTTGCACCTTCACTTTTTGTAGGTTCGTATTTAGGATTTTGTGTGGCTTATTTTTTCAATATAATTGGTTTCGCCAAGTTACCAATTGGAAACTTTACTCTTGTAGGAATGGCTGGAATATTGAGCGGATTATTTCACGCACCACTAACCGCAATTTTCCTTATTGCTGAAATTACGGGAGGTTATAATTTGATGGTTCCTTTAATGATTGTTTCTTCGGTAAGTTTTGCAATTTCAAAACGTTTTGAGCCTTATTCCTTCGATATTAAAAATTTAGCAGATAAAGGTGAAGTCTTTACGGATAATCGTGATGCTAATATTTTGAATTCTATTGATGTAGCTAAATTAATTCAAACTGATTTCAAATCCATTTCGGTTAGTAATAATTTGGAAGAATTAGTTGAGAAAATCCAACAATCAGATGCTGATATTTTTCCTGTCTTGGATGAAAAAAATACGCTTTTAGGCTTGATATTGTTAGATGAAATCAGACCAATTGTTTTCTCACAATTCAAAGTAAAATACACTTCAACATATGAAGTCATGCAACCTCCAAAAGAAATTATTTTCTATGATGAAACTTTAGAAACCATTATGGAGAAATTTGATACATCAGGTTGTAAAGTCTTACCAGTTTTAAAAGATGGCATCTTCCTTGGATTCATATACAAACAACTTATTCTAGAAAAATACAGAATGCGTTTGAAATCGATGATTATTGAATAAATTATGAAAAATATAACCATATCAATATTATTAATTCTAGCGGGAATATTTATTCTCTTTATCACTTTAAAAGATAACAAATCTAGAAAACCAGAACTAACAACATCTTACATCATGCATCTGAAAGGATTTATTGGTGGCTTTGTTTTAATTATAATTGGGATCTTAATTTTATTAAAATAATTTTAATTCTAAACCTAAAAACTTTATCTAGATTTTAAAATGATGTTATGAATGATTATTCTAATCATAAAATATTATTTATTTGAAAAACAATTCCAATAAATTTCTTAGTAGGAATGTCCCCTTGAGGGGACTTTAGGGGTGTTTATTACTTTTTGGAATACATATTTTAGAAATTACAGAAATTTTAAGAATCTTTCATCTAAAATCTAATTTCTATTATTAAATATTTAAATATCGGATAAAATATTTTTTTATTCTATCCGATATTAATACCTTTGTGTTGAGAATAAAATAAATATGTGGAATATTGATTTATCCTATCGAGAAGAATTTCAATCAACATTCGAAAGATTGTATGATAAATTGGCTGTGCTCAATCAAAATAGGCCGCTGCCATATTCTGCTATATCAAAAATTAAAGAGTCGCTTTCAATTGAGTGGACTTATAATTCGAATAGTATTGAAGGAAATACACTATCCCTTCGAGAAACACAAATGGTACTTCAAGATGGAATTACCGTGAAAGGAAAATCATTGCGAGAACATTTTGAAGCTAAAAATCACGAGCATGCGATTAATTATTTATATCAAATCATCAATGATAATTATTTGTTAAGAAGTATTGATATTTTATCGCTTCATGGTTTAGTTTTGCGCACCATTGAAGATGATTTTGCAGGAAGAATTAGAAATGCTGGCGTTCGAATCACTGGAGCAAATTTTGTTCCGCCAAATGCAAATAAAGTTTCAGATTTGTTAGATGAATTAATTCAATTTGTAAATGAAAATCCGTTGCAATTGAATGATATTGAATTAGCTACTATTTTTCATCACAAATTAGTTTGGATTCATCCCTTTTTTGATGGAAATGGAAGAACCGTTCGTTTAGCAATGAATTTATTACTCATGCGAAGAGGTTTTCCGCCAGCCATCATCTTAAAAAATGACAGAAAAAAATATTACGATGCTTTAAATCAAGCTAATAATAATAACTATCAAAAGTTAACGTTATTAATGTGTCAAGCTCTAGAAAGAACGGTTAATATCTATTTA
Organism: uncultured Flavobacterium sp.; assembly: GCF_937967675.1. Taxonomy (GTDB): domain Bacteria; phylum Bacteroidota; class Bacteroidia; order Flavobacteriales; family Flavobacteriaceae; genus Flavobacterium. The sequence continues at coordinate 11,586 of NZ_CALBSN010000068.1, forward strand.
ACTTCAATTCCAAGTGATAATGATGATGAATATCAATCTATTGCTAATATTGTAAGCGAGCCTAATACTCCATACAGTCAAGAGTATGTTAGTTTATTGGCACGCCAAGGAAAAATTGATGCTTATAAAGAAGGAAGAAATTGGGTTACCACAAAAAAAGCTATTAACGATTACATCAATAATAGACAAAGAAAGCGTTTATTATAGCGCTTTCTTTTTTTAATTTCTTCACATTTGTCTACCACAAAAATTGAATTGAAATCAGTATCTTTGCGTTTTGCCAAAAAATATGCAACACACAGAAGAAACAATCGAAATTATTGGAGCAAGAGCCCATAATCTTAAAAATATTGATGTTACAATTCCACGAGAAAAACTAGTGGTTATTACAGGTTTGTCGGGTTCTGGAAAATCTTCATTGGCTTTTGATACGATTTATGCCGAAGGACAACGAAGATATATAGAAACGTTCTCTGCTTACGCTCGACAATTTCTTGGAGGATTAGAACGACCTGATGTGGATAAAATCGACGGACTTTCGCCTGTGATTGCTATTGAGCAAAAAACGACTAGTAAATCGCCTCGTTCTACTGTAGGAACGATTACTGAAATTTATGATTTCTTACGTTTGTTGTACGCTCGTGGTGCCGATGCTTACAGTTACAATACGGGCGAAAAGATGGTTTCGTATTCGGATGAACAAATCAAGCAATTGATTTTAGAGGATTTTAATGGAAAACGCATCAATATTTTAGCACCAGTTGTTCGTTCTCGTAAAGGTCATTATCGCGAATTATTTGAGCAAATTGCCAAACAAGGTTTCTTAAAAGTTCGAGTAAATGGCGAGATTCGTGATTTAGAATACGGTATGAAAGTTGATCGTTATAAAACGCATGACATCGAAATAGTAATTGATAGAATGGCGATTGACAACGAAGAAGACACCGATAAACGCTTATCAGAAAGTATCAAAACCGCAATGTATCATGGGGATGATGTAATGATGGTGATTGAACAAGAAAGTCAAGAAGTACGTTTTTACAGTCGTAATTTAATGTGTCCTTCTTCTGGAATATCCTATCCAAATCCGGAACCCAATAATTTTTCATTCAACTCTCCAAAAGGTGCTTGTCCGTGTTGTAACGGATTAGGAACGGTGAATGAAATCAACTTACAAAAAATTATCCCAAATCCGAAATCATCAATTAAAAATGGTGGTTTTGCTCCTTTGGGTGAATATAAAAGTTCGTGGATTTTTAAGCAATTGGAAATTATCGCACAAAAATATGACTTCAAAATAACCGATGCCATCGAAACCATTCCGCAAGAAGCAATGGACATGATTTTGTATGGTGGAAATGAAAAATTCTCAGTCGTTTCAAAGGTTATGGGAATTACTAAAGATTATAAAATTGATTTTGAAGGAATTTCTAACTTCATTAAAAATCAATACGATAATTCCGATTCGGCAAGTATCAAACGTTGGGCAAAAGAATTTATGGATGAAAACGATTGTCCAGAATGCGAAGGAACGCGTTTGAGAAAAGAATCGTTATATTTTAAATTAAACGGAAAAAACATAGGTGAATTAGTCCAAATGGACGTAGCTGAATTATCCGAATGGTTTGCCGATTTACCAAATCATCTTTCTGAAAAACAACAAGTTATTTCAACTGAAATTTTAAAAGAAATTACAGCGAGATTGCAGTTTTTGTTGGATGTTGGTTTGAACTATTTATCCTTAAACCGAAGTTCAAAATCGCTATCTGGTGGTGAAGCGCAACGTATTCGATTGGCAACGCAAATTGGTTCGCAATTGGTTGGTGTTTTATATATTTTAGATGAACCAAGTATAGGTTTGCATCAAAGAGACAATGAGCGTTTGATTAAATCGTTAGAAAGTTTGCGCGATATCGGAAACTCAGTAATCGTGGTTGAACACGACAAAGACATGATTGAACGTGCTGATTATGTTATTGATATTGGTCCAAAAGCAGGTCGTTTTGGTGGACAAATCATCAGTAAAGGAACACCAAAAGAATTGCTAAAAGAAAATACGATTACGGCTCAGTACATGAGTGGTAAAATGCAGATTGAAGTTCCAAAATCACGTCGTGAAGGTAATGGTAAATACATCAAATTATCAGGTGCTACGGGAAATAACTTAAAAAATGTTTTGATTGAAATTCCGCTAGGAAAATTGGTTTGTGTTACCGGAGTTTCTGGAAGTGGAAAATCGACTTTAATTAACGAAACCTTGTATCCGATATTAAATGCGCATTTTTTCAATGCTGTTAAAAAGCCACAACCTTACAAGAAAATCGAAGGTTTAGAACATATCGATAAAGTAATCGACATCGATCAAAGTCCGATTGGAAGAACACCGCGTTCTAATCCAGCGACTTATACAGATGTGTTTTCAGAAATTAGAACTTTATTTACTCAAGTTCCAGAAGCGATGATTCGTGGTTATAAACCTGGAAGATTCAGTTTTAATGTAAAAGGCGGTCGCTGTGAAAATTGCGAAGGTTCTGGAGTTCGAACTATCGAAATGAGCTTTTTACCAGACGTTTACGTGGAATGTGAAACCTGTATGGGAAAACGATTCAACAGAGAAACATTGGAAATTCGTTACAAAGGAAAATCAATTTCTGACGTGTTAAACATGACGGTTGATGAAGCTGTGGATTTCTTTGAAAATATTCCAAAAATTTATCGAAAAGTAAAAACCATTCAAGATGTTGGATTGGGTTATATCACATTAGGGCAACAAAGCACAACGCTTTCAGGTGGTGAAGCACAGCGTATCAAATTAGCAACTGAACTTTCTAAAAAAGATACGGGTAATACGTTTTATATTTTAGATGAACCTACAACAGGATTACATTTTGAAGATATTCGAGTTCTTATGGATGTAATCAATAAGTTAGTTGATAAAGGAAACACCGTTTTAATTATCGAACACAATTTGGATGTTGTAAAATTATCGGATTATATTATCGACATTGGTTACGAAGGTGGAAAAGGTGGCGGAGAAGTTGTAGCTAAAGGAACTCCAGAGGAAATCGTGAAAAATAAAAAAAGTTATACGGCGCAGTTTTTGAAAAAAGAATTATCTTAGCAACCTAATTACTACACACGACAACACTGCTAAAACTTTATTATTTAATCGTAATAGTTTGTTTACAAACAAATTAACTAAAATTACTATGGCAGCAGATCAGTACGAAAACGAAGAACACAGAATTCAAGAGAAATTCAAGCAAAAGACTTGGAATGAAATAAGAACTAATGATTCATGGGCAATTTTTAAAATCATGTCAGAATTCGTAAATGGTTACGAATCCATGGGAAGAATTGGTCCTTGTGTATCTATTTTTGGTTCGGCAAGAACAAAACCAGAAGACAAATATTATTTATTAGCCGAAAAAATCGCGTATAAAATTAGTAAAGCAGGTTACGGAGTAATTACTGGTGGTGGTCCTGGTATCATGGAAGCAGGAAATAAAGGAGCTCATTATGGTGGAGGAACTTCAGTAGGTTTAAACATCGAATTGCCTTTTGAGCAACACTTTAATCCGTATATCGATAAAGATAAAAACTTAAACTTTGATTACTTCTTCGTAAGAAAAGTAATGTTCGTAAAATATTCGCAAGGTTTCGTGGTAATGCCAGGAGGTTTTGGAACCTTAGACGAATTATTTGAAGCGATAACATTAATTCAGACTAAGAAAATTGGAAAATTCCCAATTATTTTAGTGGGAACAGAATTCTGGTCAGGTTTATTAGATTGGATAAAAAATGTAATGATTGACAAAATGAAAAACGCCAATCCAGAAGATATGAACTTAATCAAAGTCGTTGATACAGAAGATGAGGTATTGGAAGCGTTAGATAACTTCTACAAAAAATACAATTTGTCTCCAAACTTCTAAAAAAGCAAAAGTCCTTCAAATCGAAGGACTTTATTATTTTGAAATGAATTCTTTGATTTTGTTTATCACAGCTTCATCGCCAAGAATTTTACGATGTCCCAAACCTTCTGTAATTACAAGTTCGGAACCTTCTAAATGTTGGTGAATATGATAAGCCGCTTTCACGGAAACATCATCATCTTCTTTATCGTGCATGATTAAAACTGGAATTTTAATTTCTTTAGCTGCTTTGTAAGCTGAATAATCATCCATTTTTCCAACAAAACGTTTTTCGAAATGATCTCGTAATTTGATTCCGTATTCAGGTTTTAATTGTAATTTTTTGATAAAATCATCAATAATGTCTTGAATAATATCTCCAGCTCCAATGGTTACTGCTTTTTTAACATTCAGATTTTGTTTAATCGCATTCAAAACCGACATACCACCAAGCGAATGTCCAATGGCAAATTCAAAAGAACCGTATTGTTTTTCCAATTCTAAAATGGAAGCAATAAATTCGGTCATTATCGAATAATTTCCTTTTGATTTCCCATGTGCTGGTGCATCAAAACTTATCGTCATGTAGCCCATTTTTAGTAATTCATCAGCAATTTTTACTAATTGCGTTCCTCTACCAGACCATCCGTGAACTAAAAGTACTTTTTTATCGCTTTTGCCATATTCATACAATATGATTTCTTTATTTATGGCACGGACTAAAATACTTTTTTGAAGACTTTCGCGTTCCATGTGTAATTCGCGCTTTGGTAATTTATGGCGAATTGGAGTGGTAAAAAGTTTAGCCGCAAATTTAGTTGTTAAACTAGGAGAAATAGCTTGCAAAAATTTTGCTGTATACAAAATAATTTTAGGTATTTCTATAACTTGTGATTGCTTTTGTTTCTTTTTTGGCATTATTAAATTTTTTTGCGAAGTTACAAATAATGGAGTTTCAGGATGAAAATTTCCATATAAAATAAAGTTAAATTACGTTTTTAAATTGTAATAATTTTGATGTTGGATTTTTAAAATTTAAAAGTATAAATCGTATTTTTGTTAAAAATTAATCTTATGAATAATAAAACTAAAATTATCACCCTAGCACTTTTAGTAATCGTAATATCATGTGCAAAAAACCCTTTTACAGGTAAAAATACTTTAGCTCTAGTCCCTAATAGTGAAATTTTACCATCTGCTTTTCAGCAGTATAATCAGTTTCTATCTGAAAATAAAGTAATTACAGGAACTAATGATGCTAAAAAAGTAGAAACTGTTGGTACAAAAATTAAAGTAGCAGCTGAACGTTGGTTAAATGCAAACGGATATGCTACTTATTTAAATGGATATGCATGGGAATATAAATTAGTTGAGAGTAAAGAAGTTAATGCATGGTGTATGCCTGGTGGTAAAATTGTTTTTTACACTGGAATTTTACCTATTTGTAAAGATGATGCAGGTATGGCTACTGTTATGGGACACGAAGTGGCTCATGCTTTAGCTAATCATGGTCAACAAAGAATGAGTGCTGGAGTATTGCAACAAGCTGGTGCTGCTGGTGTTGCAGTCGCAACAGGAAATAAATCCAAAGAAACACAACAAATTGCAATGACAGCTTATGGAGCTACTACTCAATTTGGTGGAATGTTACCTTTTAGTAGAGCACATGAAAGTGAAGCCGATATGATTGGATTAACCTTAATGGCAATTGCAGGTTATAATCCTGATACAGCTGTTGCTTTCTGGGAAAGAATGGCGGCGCAATCTGGAGGGCAAGCACCACCAGAATTTATGAGTACGCACCCTAGTAATGCTACTCGTATCGCTAAGATTAAGGAATTAATTCCAAAGGCTAAAGCCGAAGCCGCTAAGTTTGGTGTAACTTTTAAATAATTAAAAAATTACTATTATATTTGAATCCCGACACTGTCGGGATTTTTTATTTAAAAACAATTGCTATGCAACAACTTCAAAAAGGAGATTCAAAACTTTTAAATGCTTGGGCTTTTTACGATTGGGCCAATTCGGTATATGCTTTGGTGATTTCTTCAACTATTTTTCCGTTATATTATGGAGCTTTATTCCGTCAAAAAAATATAGAGGAAATTGGTTTGTTTGGACTTTCAATTCGAAGTGAAGCTTTAATAAGTTATGTTACTGCTTTAGGATTTTTAATCATTGCTTTTATATCGCCATTATTATCAGGAATTGCCGATTATTTAGGAAATAAGAAGTTTTTCTTGAAGCTTTTCTGTTATGTTGGCGCTATTTCATGTATGAGCTTGTACTTTTTTTCGTTAGATACGGTAATTTTGAGTTTGGTTTCCTATTTATTAGCTTTAATAGGTTTTTGGGGAAGTTTAGTTTTCTACAATTCCTATTTACCCGATATTGCTCACAAAGAGCAACAAGATAAGATCAGCGCAAAAGGATTTAGTTTGGGTTATGTGGGTAGTGTTGTTTTGTTATTGATTTGTTTAGCTATGGTTATGTTAGTAGCGGATAACCAAAAATTACAAATGATGCGTTATTCCTTTCTTTTAGTAGGAATTTGGTGGTTAGGCTTTAGTCAATATACTTACTACTACTTACCAAATAATAAAAACGAAAACAAACTGCATAAGAATGTACTATTCAATGGTTTTAAAGAGTTACGAAAAGTTTGGCAACAAATAAAAGAATTGAAATCCTTACGACGTTATCTAGGAGCATTCTTCGTTTATAGTATGGCAGTGCAAACGATCATGATTATTGCAGCTTATTTTGGAGAAAAAGAAGTGCAATGGGGAAGTGATAGTAAGCGAACCATGGGATTAATTGTGAGTATTTTATTAATTCAATTAATTGCAGTTTTAGGGGCTTGGCTAACATCAAAACTTGTTGCTAAATATGGAAATATTATAGTTTTAATTGGTTTAAATTTCTCCTGGATTTTAATTTGTACATACGCCTATTTTGTAATCACTCCAAACGATTTTTATATTGCTGCCGCTTTCGTAGGATTAGTAATGGGAGGAATTCAATCGTTATCGCGTTCTACTTATTCTAAATTTATTCCTGAAGGAACGAATGACACTACTTCGTTCTTTAGTTTTTACGATGTAGCAGAGAAAATCGGAATTGTTATCGGAATGTTTACTTATGGTTATATTGCAGATGTTACGGGCAAAATCCAAAATGCTATCTTATTTTTAATCTTATTTTTTGTTGTAGGATTGCTTCTTTTGTTGCGAGTTCCTAAAAAGTAATGTTCTTGGCATACATCTTGAGCTATTACTTCTGAAATTGCTATTTAAAATTATTTTATGATTTGATTATCAATAAAATAGCGCTTTTCTGCGTACCTTTGAATGATATTTCAAATGAATATTACTGACAAAAAGACCATAAATATTATTATGCCGAATCAAAAAATACTAGCGCTTGACAATTTGTCACTTCAAGAAATGGATCCAGATGCGGAATTGATTCCGTTAATGACGCCTGAAGATGAAGAAGAAATGAACAACGAGGCTTTGCCTGAAGATATTGCCATTTTACCATTAAGAAACACCGTTTTATTCCCTGGAGTAGTAATTCCAATTACTGCCGGAAGAGATAAATCGATTAAATTAATCAATGATGCCAATGCCAAAGGTAAAATCATTGGTGTGGTGGCTCAAATTGATGAAAACGTTGAAGAACCAACACCAAACGATGTACATCATATTGGAACAGTAGCTCGTATCATGCGCGTTTTAAAAATGCCCGATGGTAATACAACGGTTATTCTTCAAGGTAAAAAGCGTTTTGAAATTGAAAATTTTACTCAAGAAGAACCTTATTTAAGAGCTACAATTAAAGAGGTTGCAGAGGAACGCCCTGATGTAAAAAACGTAGAATTCAAAGCAATTGTAGAATCAATTAAGGAATTGGCAATCCAAATTATCAAGGAGAGTCCAAGTATCCCAACAGAAGCTACTTTTGCAATCAAGAACATCGAAAGTAATCCGTTTTTAATCAATTTTGTTTCTTCTAATATGAATCTTTCGGTAGAAGAGAAACAAGAATTATTATCGATTCCAAGTTTAAAAGACAGAGCGCTTGAAACTTTGCGTTTCATGAACTTAGAGCTTCAAAAATTAGAAGTTCGCAACGATATTCAATCGAAAGTTCGTTTTGATTTAGACCAACAACAACGCGAATATTTCTTGCAGCAACAGATGAAAACCATTCAAGAAGAATTGGGTGGCGTTTCGTATGAAGCGGAAATTGAAGAAATGCGTGCCAAAGGGAAAAAGAAAAAATGGGACGATAAAACAGCGCAACATTTCGAAAAAGAATTGTCTAAATTGCAACGTACCAATCCAAATTCGCCTGATTTTGGGATTCAAAGAAATTATATCGAGTTGTTTTTAGAATTGCCTTGGAACGAATTCACCAAAGACAATTTCGATTTAAAACGTGCACAAAAAATTCTTGACAGAGACCATTATGGTTTAGAAGATGTAAAGAAACGTATTGTCGAACATTTAGCAGTTTTAAAGCTTCGTAACGATATGAAATCGCCAATTTTATGTTTGTACGGACCTCCAGGGGTTGGTAAAACATCAATTGGAAAATCTATTGCAGAAGCTTTAGGAAGAGAATATATTAGAATGTCACTTGGTGGTTTACGTGATGAAGCGGAAATTCGCGGTCACAGAAAAACCTACATTGGTGCAATGCCAGGACGAATTCTTCAAAATATTAAGAAAGCGAAAACATCAAATCCCGTATTTGTTTTAGATGAGATTGATAAATTATCTTCAAGTCATAACGGTGATCCATCTTCGGCTTTATTGGAGGTTTTAGATCCGGAACAAAACAAAGAATTCCATGATAATTTCTTGGAATTGGGTTACGATTTATCAAAAGTGATGTTCATTGCTACTTCAAATAGTTTGTCAACCATTCAGCCAGCACTTCGCGACCGTATGGAAATTATTGAAATGACAGGTTATACGATTGAAGAAAAAATCGAAATTGCCAAAACACACTTATTACCAAAACAATTAAAAGAGCACGGATTAACGGCAAAAGATTTACAAATTGGTAAAAAACAATTAGAAAAAATCGTTGTTGGTTATACGCGTGAATCAGGTGTGCGTGGTTTAGAAAAGAAAATTGCTCAAATGGTACGTCATGCTGCAAAATCAATTGCTATGGAAGAACCATACAACGTAAAAGTAACAGATGCCGATATTTTAGAAGTATTGAAATCGCCAAGAATGGAGCGCGACAAATACGAAAATAACGATGTGGCTGGAGTAGTTACTGGTTTAGCATGGACATCTGTTGGTGGTGATATTTTATTCATCGAATCTCTAATTTCGAAAGGAAAAGGAGCGATGACGATGACCGGAAATTTAGGAACGGTTATGAAAGAATCGGTTACGATTGCTTTGGAATACATTCGTGCTAACGCTGAATTTTTAGGAATCAATCCAGAAGTTTTGAATAATTATAACATTCACATTCACGTTCCAGAAGGAGCAACGCCAAAAGACGGACCAAGTGCTGGAATTGCGATGCTAACTTCTATGGTATCTTCTTTTACTCAAAAACGAGTTAAAAAACACATCGCCATGACGGGAGAAATTACCCTTCGAGGCAAAGTATTACCGGTGGGTGGAATCAAAGAAAAGATTTTGGCTGCGAAAAGAGCAAACATTAAAGAAATCATTTTGTGTAAAGAAAACAAACGTGATATCGAAGAAATCAAACCCGATTACATAGAAGGATTAACGTTCCATTACGTAGACAGAATGAGCGAAGTTTTAGATATTGCTATTACCAATCAAAAGGTGAAAAATGCTAAAAACTTGGAAAGTAAAAACTAAATTTTCCAATTTTAATACGATTAATTTAAGAACTCTCAATAATTCATTTATTGGGAGTTCTTTTTTTGTTTCCTAACCGATATAATTTTATCTTCGCAGTTGCGTTATAAGTAAGATTAACAACAAAAAATGCTAAGAAAACTCGTATTCCTTTTATCCCTGCTGCTATCGGCTACTACTTTTAGCCAAATAGGAGGTAAGAGCGTATATCAGTTTTTAAACTTAGCACAATCGCCTAGGCAAGCGGCTTTGGGTGGAAAAACGGTTACTGTTGTAGATTACGATGTTAACCAAGCCTTTTATAATCCGGCTACGATTAATGAAAAAATGAGCAATCGTTTATCAGCTAATTATGGTAGTTATTATGGTGAAGTTTCCTATGGAACAGCGGCTTATGCCTATACTTATGATCAGCATTTGCAAACTTTTCATGCAGGAATTAGCTATATCAATTATGGTACTTTTGAAGGAAGAGATGAACTTGGAAATTTAACTTCTGATTTTACAGGAAGTGAAGCGGCTTTATCCCTGGGTTATGCCTATAATTTGCCTTGGACTGACATGTTTGTTGGTGCTAATGTTAAATTGATTTCATCTACTTTAGAAAGTTATAATTCGTGGGGAGCTGCTGTAGATTTGGGATTTTTGTATGTTGATGTTGACAACGATATCAATTATGGATTGACTGTTCGAAATTTAGGATTTCAAATAAAACCTTATCAAGATACGAATGAAAAACTTCCATTGGCTATTGATGCTGGTATTTCGCAATTAATGGAGAATGTGCCCATTCGTTGGCATGTTACATTAGAGAATTTGCAACAGTGGAATATTGCTTTTTCTAATCCCAACAGAGCACAAGGAAGTTTAGATGGTTCTTCTAAAGAAGAAAAGGTGTCCTTTTTTAATAACGCATTGCGCCACGTAATTTTAGGAGCCGAATTATTTCCAGAAAAAGGATTCAACTTAAGATTAGGATACAACTTTAGACGAGGCGAAGAATTACGAATCGTAGACAAACGTAATTTCTCTGGAATATCAGTTGGTTTTGGAATTCGATTTGGAAAAGTGAAATTCGATTATTCGTATTCGAGATACACCATCGCTGCTAATACGAGTTTATTTGGTTTAATGATTGATTTGAATTAGTACAAAGTGAAAAGTTAAAAGTAAAAAGTGAAAAGTGAAAAAGTAAAAAGTAAAAAGTGAAAAGTAAAAAATGAGAAGTAAAAAGTGAGAAGTGGTTAGCTTAAATGAACTTGATTATTCACAAAGTATTACTTAAGAAAAACTTATATGACTTATATGTTTAAAAAAAGTCAATAGATTTAATAATAAAAAACTTAGCGCCTTGGCGTCTTCGTGGCAACATATGAAAAAAATTACCATAGCAATAGACGGTTTTTCGTCAACAGGAAAAAGTACATTAGCTAAGCAATTGGCTGCAGCATTAGGTTACGTTTATGTAGATACGGGTGCGATGTATCGTGCAGTGGCTTATTATGCGATGCAACATAATTTGGTTTCTGAAACGCATTTAGATGCAGCAGGTTTGGTGGCGCAATTACCGAATATTAATTTGCGTTTTCAATTCAATCCTACTTTAGGATTTGCTGAAATGTATTTGAACAACGAAAACATCGAAACACAAATCAGAACCATCGAAGTTTCTCGCATGGTGAGTAAAGTAGCTGAGATTTCAGAAGTTCGTGCCAAATTAGTAGAGCAACAACAAGCTATGGGTAAAGACAAAGGTATTGTAATGGATGGGAGAGACATTGGAACTGTTGTTTTTCCTGACGCCGAGTTAAAATTATTCATGACAGCAAGTTCAAAAACCAGAGCGCAACGTCGTTTTGATGAATTAGTAGAAAAAGGGCAACATATCACCTTTGAAGACGTACTTCAAAACGTAGAAGAACGCGATTACATTGATACCCACAGAGAAGATTCTCCTTTAGTTAAAGCAGTCGATGCTATTGAAGTAGATAACTCAAGTTTAAATAAAAAAGAGCAATTTGAATTGGTCTTGAAATTAGTAAATCAAAAATTGTAAATAACTAAACTAAACATTATGAAATTTTTAAAAAAATCTCTCAAAGTAACATTTTTAGCCTTGTCTTTATTGTTTTTAAATGCTTGTAGTAGTGATGAGGATAGCGACAAAACAGTTGCAAACATCGAAGGAGTATGGCAATTAGGTAGAATGTATGGAAAAGCTAAATACACAGGAATGAATGCCACTTTAGAAGGTGATTCTGAAGGAACCATGGAGTTTAAAAATGATGGCACCTATGATAGTAATATTATTAGTGCTTATTTAACAGTATCCATTCCATCCATAAATTATTCTGAAACGACACCAATTGATCCAGCTATGGATTCAGGTGTTTATTTTTATGATGAAACTAATGATAATTTAGAAATTGATGGGCAAATATCTAAAGTTGTTGTTTTAAATGAGACTTTTATGAAAGTAAAAACTTTAATTAACGACAGCGGTGTTACAGGTGAACTTTATACCGAATATCATCGATAAACGATTTAAAAAAAAGGCTGTCATTTTAATTTGACAGCCTTTTTTTATTTAATGTTCTTTTTCGCTTTTTCTTTTTCTTGTTTTTTAAAATAACCTCTAAACAAGAAATTATGTTTCAAAGCCTCTAAATCTTCATTCAATTTAATGCTTGCTTTATTTACATTGGTTATGGTCGAATCAATTTGTTTTACCAATTTTGGATCATTTGAAAGATAATTTAAAGCGCCTTTTCCGTCCTTTACATTGGTAATGGTGGCATTTAAATTGGTTACCACTTTATTAATTTCATTACTTGATTTCTCTAAATTAATCACGATATTTTTCATTCGATTGGCTACAACAGTATCGTTTAATGTACCAATAACATTGTCTTTTCGATTTAATTCGGTGATTAACTTATTCAAATTTGCTACCGATTCTGAAGTTCCTTTACTTGTAATGCGTAAATAGTTCATCGTTTCTTGAAGATTTTTCGACATTACCGTATCGCGAATTAACATCCCAACGGTTCCTTTTCCTTGCGTGATTTCTTGAGTAATTTTTAATAAATCAGCCGTTAACATAGCCGCATTTTCATTGGTTACATTTAAAGTCTCAAGCATCGCATCAGTACCAATTCGGCTGTAAGATTGAATGGTGTCGCCATTTTCAACTTTTTTAGCAACTCCTTTTCCAGGAATAATATTGATAATCATGTTGCCCACCAAACCATCGGAACTAATCGTAGCAATAGCATTCTTTTTGATGTGTTCCATAATTTTGTTATCGATAATCATGTGTACATTTATGGTAGTATCGTTAATCATTTCAATGGTTTTTACCGTGCCAATATCAATTCCAGCATAGCGAACATTGTTTCCAGGTTGCAATCCGTTTACATTGACAAAAGTGGCTTTCAAATGTGAGGTATTACCAAACATGTTCTGCTTGTTTCCAATAAAATAAATCGCAGCTAAGAACACTAATGTTCCAATGATAACAAAGATTCCGAGTTGTATTTTTTGTGAATTTGATTTTTCCATTGATAAAACTATTTAAAAAATGCTTGCACTTTTGGATCGGTTGAATTGGCTAACTCGTCAAACGTTCCTTCTATATAATTTTTACCATCTATCAATAAAATCATCCTATTGGCAATAACTTTTGCGCAATCCACATCATGCGTAATGATAATTGATGAGGTGTTGTATTGTTTTTGTATCGAATTCATCAAAAGTACAATTTCTTTTGATGTAATTGGGTCTAAACCGGTTGTGGGTTCGTCGTATAAGATGATTTTGGGTTTTAAAATCAAGGTTCTGGCTAATGCAATTCGTCGTTTCATACCTCCTGAAAGTTCGTTGGGCATCAAATCAATTGCATGAGCTAAACCAACACTTTCCAAGGCTTCCATTACCAGAGGTGTTGTGTCTTCAATAACGCCAAATTTTTTAGTGTGACGACGTAACGGAAATTCTAAATTCTCACGAACGGACATCGAATCGTACAACGCACTTCCTTGAAATAAAAAGCCTATTTCCGTACGTAATTCGTCTAAATCTTCTTGTTCTAGCTTGTTGATTTCTTCATTCATGACTAAAATCGAACCGCTATCAGGTTGCTCTAAGCCTATCACACATTTAATCATCACCGATTTTCCCGAGCCCGATTTTCCCATTACCACTAAATTTTCTCCTTCAAAGAGTTCCAAATTGAAACCATTCAAAACCACATTGCTGCCAAATTGCTTGTGCAAGTCTTTGATGGTAATAATCGCATTTTTAGTTGGAGTTGTCATGGTTATAAATCGTAAAAAATGTTCGTTACAAAAACCGCTACAAAGTCAATAATAAAAAGCAACATTGAAGTATAAACTACCGCTGCATTGGCAGCTTTTCCTACGCCAGCCGTACCTTTTTTACAGTTGTAGCCTTTGTAGCAACCAACTAAACCAATTGCAAACCCAAAAAAGAAGGTTTTGATGGTAGCCGGCACAATATCGCTGTATTCTAAAATATTAAAAACCTGATTAAAATATAAGGTAAACGACACATTTCCTTTGATGTTTTCTACTAAATACGAACCGTAAATCGCAATGAAATCCCCTAAGATTACGAGTAACGGCAACATCAAGGTAGTCGCTAAAATTCGTGTAATGACTAAATATTTGAAGGGATTGGTTCCCGAAACTTCCATGGCATCAATTTGTTCGGTTACTTTCATAGAACCTAATTCGGCACCAATTCCTGAACCAATTCTTCCAGCGCAAATTAAAGCGGTGATGATGGGACCAATTTCGCGAATAATAGAAACACTCACCATAGATGCCATCCAAGAAACAGCACCAAATTCCTGCAACGTAGGGCGCGATTGTAAGGTAAATACCAATCCAATGATAAAACCTGTAACACTTACCAACAACAAAGAACGGTTTCCGATGTAAAAACATTGACGCAACAATTCTTTGAATTCGTATGGCGGTTTCCAAAATTCTTTGAAAAAACGTCCAGCAAAGTAGGAGAGTTCACCTACTTCGATGAGGAAGTTTTGTAAAGCTTCAGTAACATTAGTAAAGTATTTTTTCATGAAGCAACTTAATTACAACCAAATATAGTAATTTTTAATGAGATACTACATGACATTAGTGGGATGTGTAGTAAATAAACCGACTTGTGGTGGAGTGGGATTTGGTTTGGGTTATGGATTGTAAATTTGTGCTATTAGAGTGGAGGAATCGAATTGTTTTTTCTTCATTTCTGTATTTATAAGTAAAAAAAATAATTTCCCTAGGGAAATTGTTTGTTTTCTGTACAGCAATTATATAAATGCCTTAGGGAAAATAAAATAATAACAGTAAATAATTGAAATATTAACACTGTTTGTTACGCATAAAGCTTCTTAATTGTGAATAGTATTAAATAATAAAATCCGACTTGTGGTGGAGTCGGATTTTGGTTGTTTTACTTTGTGGGCACGGATTGTAAATCCGCGCTATAGGGTAAATAGATTTTAGTAATATTCAATTTCTCGTGTTCTTTTATAGCGTTCTTTGCCATCAACTAATTTAATAATTTCTGTCCAATTGTTTTTGGCGTCATATTTATATTTAAAATCAATTTTTTGAATTTCAATTTTTCCGTTGTCTTTTGTAATAAGCTTACCTGAAACTATTTTGTTATTTTTGTATGAATATTCTTTAATTATATTTGAATCAGAAATAGTATCACTACAACAAAAATATTTAATTATTCTGTTTTGATTGTCATAAATATAATCATTAGATGAAATCATTCCTGATTCATAAATTGTTTTTACTGTTGTTTTATTCTTTTCATAATTATATAAAACTTGATGCAATAAAATAGGTTCTTTATAATTATTCTTATCAGAATAATTATATACTAATGATTTTAGAATTCTATTTTTTTCATCATATTCATTAATTCTACTTTTGAAAACATTTGGAATAGAATCATGAACGCCATACGACCAATCTCCTTCTTCATTTTTACGCCAAGTTTCGGGTGTTTTTGTAGTTGTTGATTTTAATTTTCCGTTTTGATTATAATTATTGATGTATTCTGTTATGTTGCCTAATTCATCAATTTGTTTCACACTTATTACTTTATTGTCTTCATATTGTTTTATTGTATGTTTAAAGTAGTCAGAGTCAAAACTTAAAGAAATAATATTTTCATTGGTAAACTCATCGAAATCTTCATAATAATGGTTTTCAATTGAAACAGAATTGTTTGTAGAATCTATTTTTCTGATTACTCTGTTTTTTTTATCATACATGTAAGTTGTTGATTTATAAAACTCGTCTTTTTTTACAAACCAAGTATGTTTTAAAATGTTGCCATTTTCATTATAGTAACGTTCATAATTTTCATATCCAATATTACTCCCTGAAAATAAAATATCATAAATATTGAGATTTAAACTATTTGGAATTAAAATCATGGAATCACTATATTCATCAATTTCTATTTGATATGGATTATCTTTATTACTAATATCAAAAACTTTTTCACGAACACGTTTAACCTTACCATATATAGAATCTATATTTGAAACTTGTGATTTTACAGTTGTAGTAATTAGCAAAACAATTAAAAAAGAAAATCTCATATCATTTTTTTTATAACAGCAATATAAAAAAAAATCCTCAACAAGTTGTCAAGGATTTCTGTATTTCTAAAATCTTTTTTCTTTATTCTAAAGACTACAAGTGAATTACTTCACCGTAAGCATCAGCCACCGCTTCCATAACCGCTTCACTCATCGTTGGGTGAGGGTGAACTGCTTTTAAGATTTCGTGTCCTGTAGTTTCTAATTTACGAGCTACAACTGCTTCTGCAATCATATCGGTAACACCGGCACCAATCATGTGGCAACCTAACCATTCGCCGTATTTCGCATCAAAAATTACTTTTACAAATCCGTCTGGAGTTCCAGCAGCTTTTGCTTTTCCTGAAGCTGAGAATGGAAATTTACCAATTTTCAATTCGTATCCTTTTTCTTTCGCTTGTTTTTCAGTCATACCCACAGAAGCAATTTCTGGAGTAGCATACGTACAACCTGGAATGTTTCCGTAATCTAATGGCTCAACGTGTAAACCTGCGATTTTCTCCACACACAAAATACCTTCTGCAGAAGCCACGTGAGCTAAAGCTTGTCCAGGAGTTACATCACCGATAGCGTAGTAACCTGGAACGTTAGTTTGGTAATATGCGTTTACTAAGATTTTATCTCTATCGGTAGCAATACCTGTTTCTTCTAATCCGATGTTTTCGATGTTGGTTTTAATTCCAACCGCTGATAATAAGATATCCGCTTCTAAAACTTCTTCTCCTTTTGCTGTTTTAACGAATGCTTTTACGCCGTTTCCAGAAGTATCAATTCTTTCCACAGAAGAATTCGTCATTACGTTGATTCCTGCCTTTTTCAACGAACGCTCAAATTGTTTTGAGATGTCTTCGTCTTCCACTGGAACTACGTTTGGCATGAATTCAACAATTGTAACTTCAGTTCCCATAGCATTGTAGAAATGAGCAAACTCAACTCCAATCGCACCCGAACCTACAACAATCATTTTCTTTGGTTGCTCAGGTAATGTCATTGCTTGGCGATATCCGATTACTTTTTTACCATCTTGCGGTAAGTTTGGTAATTCGCGAGAACGTGCTCCAGTTGCAATGATGATATGATCTGCTGAATATTCAGTAACTTTTCCGTCAGCAGCAGTAACGTCAACTTTTTTACCTGGTTTTACTTTTCCAAAACCATCAATAACGTCGATTTTATTTTTCTTCATTAAGAATTGAACTCCTTTGCTCATTCCTTCTGCAACCGAACGCGAACGTGCAATTACAGCATTGAAGTCTTTATCAAATTCTTTAACGGTTAATCCGTAATCTGAAGCATGTTTTAGGTAATCAAAAACTTGAGCTGATTTTAATAATGCTTTCGTTGGAATACAACCCCAATTCAAACAAATTCCACCCAAATTTTCTTTTTCGATAACGGCTACTTTGAAGCCTAATTGTGATGCTCTAATAGCAGTTACATAACCACCAGGACCACTTCCTAAAACTATGATATCGTATTTCATTTTTTATAAAGTATTTCAGTTTTATTTATAAGTTGCGAATTTAAGGAAATAAAATTAAATAAACTTCAAAATTCAAATTCCAAAATTCAAATAAATTATAAATTCGGAAACACAGATTTAAGAAATTTTAAAAATTACTGAAATTTCTTAAATCTGTGTTCCAAAGAAAAAATGCTAGTTCAAGAGATGCTTAGCAGCATGACAAACTGTGACTGAGACTGAATACTGCGACTATTAAAACTATTCAACCTCCACAGCAAACTGCGAATCGTATAATTTCTTATAATAACCATTTGGCTTATTCACCAATTCGCTGTGTTTTCCGAATTCAACGATTTGGCCTTTATCCATAACGATGATTTTACTCGCGTTGATAACGGTTGCTAATCGGTGAGCGATAACGATAGAAGTTCTATCTTTTGTAATGGTTTCGGTAGCTTTTTGAATCAATTCTTCTGAATGCGTATCGATTGACGAAGTAGCTTCATCCAAAATCAAAATACTTGGATTACTCACGTATGCTCTCAAAAAGGCAATCAATTGGCGTTGTCCCGAAGAAAGCATCACACCACGTTCTTTTACGTTATAATCGTAGCCTTCAGGTAAAGACATGATGAAATCGTGCACACCAATTTTCTTAGCGGCTTTGATTACATCTTCTCTAGTAATTGCGTCGTTATGAAGTGTAATGTTGTTGTAAATGGTATCAGCAAATAAGAATACATCTTGCAACACAATAGCAATTTGCTTGCGAAGACTTTCTAAAGTGTATTCGTTAATATTACGATTATCAATCGTGATTTCACCCGAATCAATTTCGTAAAAACGATTCAATAAATTGATAATGGTCGATTTTCCAGCACCGGTGCTTCCCACAATAGCAATAGTTTCACCGGGTTGGACTTCTAAATTGATGCCTTTTAAAACTTCTTCGTTTTTAATATAACTAAAACGAACGTCTTTCAATTGAATCAAACCTTTAAAATGCGTTGCTTCGACTGTTCCGTTATCTTGAACGTTTTCTTCTTTTTCTAGAATTTCGAATACTCTATCGGCAGCAACTATACCCATTTGCATTACATTAAATTTGTCCGCAATTTGACGTAATGGGTTATAAAGCATGGAAATATACATATTGAAGGCAACTAATTGCCCAATTGAAGTGTCTGCATCTCCGTTAATAATCCACAAAGCACCAAAATACACAACTAATCCAATGCTAATGTTTGAAATTATATCGGCAATAGGGAAGAAGATGGAGTTGTATAAAATGTTTTTCAACCATGCTACGTTGTGTTTCTGATTGATTTCTTTGAACTTCTCTAATTCAATTGCTTCTCTGTTGAATAATTGCACGATTTTCATTCCGGTTAATCGCTCTTGAACAAAAGTATTTAAGTTAGCTACTTCGTTTCGAACTTCATTAAAAGCGACTTTCATTTTTCGGTTAAAAATGTTTGTAGCTAATAAGATAACTGGCATGATAACGAGCACAATTCCTGTAATTTTCCAATTCACGACAAGCATGAAAATAATTACAATTATCATTTTTAATACATCACTGATAATCATAAATAAACCTTGACTGAAGATACTTGCAATGGATTCGATATCGGAAACCGAACGCGTAACTAATTTCCCAACCGGTTCATTATCAAAATACTTCATTTTGAATGAATTGATGTGATTATAAAGTTTATTTCGTAAATCTTTAATTACATCTTGTCCTAACCAATTGGCTATATAACTGAAGTAAAATTGTGAAATCGCTTCTAATAAAAGCGCCACAAACATTATAACTACTAATATTTTAAGATTAGAAAAATTATCGTTTCCAGGGAAAATGGAAAGCATTAAACCTTCAAAATATTGCTGAATTACGTTTGTTTCTTTTTTAACTTCAATTAGATAATTGTCAATAGTAAAATTTAACAAAAATGGTCTAAAAGCACTAATAATCGCTAAGGTTACAGCCCAAAAACACACAAAGAATAACTTTCCTTGGTGCGGTTTTGCATAAACTAGCAATTTATTAAACGACGATTTTTTTGTTTTACTCATTAATTTTTTCTCTTTCTTTTATGTAAGGATACCTAACATTCACCAAATACAATCCATGTGCAGGAACTGAAAATCCGGCTTTTCCTCTGTTTTTACTTTCGATAATGGTGCGTAAATCAGCGACTTCAATTTTTCCTAGACCGATATTTACCATAGTTCCCACAATCGCTCTTACCATGTTGCGCAAAAATCGATCGGCAGTGATGGTAAAGATAAGCTGATTTCCTGATTGTTTCCAATGCGCTTCCGTAATTTTACAATTAAACGTATTTACATCGGTATGTACTTTCGAAAAACATTCAAAATCAATGTATTCAAACAAAATTTTACAAGCTTCATTCATTTTCTCAAAATCCAAATGATGCGAATGATACCAACTTCCATCGGTAATAAACGCATCTTTAAATGTGTGCATGTAATATTCGTAAGTTCTCGAACTCGCATCAAAACGCGCATGCGCATCATCAGCTACTTTAAAAATTCGATACACTACAATCGACGGCGGTAAAAATGAATTCAATTTGTGTGACCAATAGTCGGAATCCAATTCCAATTCGGTATCAAAATGCGCATACATTTGTTTAGCATGCACGCCCGAATCGGTTCTTCCGGCACCTACAATTGCTATATTTTCTCTGAAAAGGGTAGAAAGCGCCTTTTCCAAAGTTTCCTGTACCGAAGCGGCGTCAGGCTGACTCTGAAATCCGTGGAAGTTTTTTCCGTTGTAGGCAAATTCTATGAAATATCTCAAAATATAGTGGTCAGTGTTCAGTAATTAGTGTTCAGTTTTTCTAGATAGCTTGCAAATTTACAAAATTCAAAGGCAATGACAATTTCAAATATTAATAATAAAAACTTAATTTTGTCTTATGAAGAAAATTCTGTTGTTATCCGATACGCACAGTCACATTGATGACGCCATTTTGAAATACGTCAACCAAGCCGATGAAGTGTGGCACGCGGGCGATATTGGGAATTTAGAAGTCACTGACACAATTAAAAAACTAAAACCACTTCGCGCTGTTTACGGAAACATCGACGATGAAAAAGCACGTTTAGAATTTCCATTAAACAATCGATTTTTCTGTGAAGGTGTAGATGTTTGGATTACACATATTGGCGGTTATCCCGATAAATACAATCAAGCAATTCGTGCCGAAATCACAAAGAATCCTCCGAAATTATTTATATGCGGTCATTCTCACATATTAAAAGTACAATTTGATAAGAAGTTGAATTTATTACACATGAATCCAGGAGCTTGTGGAAAATATGGTTTTCATCAAGTTAGAACCATGTTGCGTTTTGAAATCGATGGCGATAAAATCCAGAGTTTGGAAGTGATTGAACTAGGGAAGAAATAGTCTTAATTATTCAGTCGCAGTTTTCAGTCACAGTGTTCAGTTTAAATAAAAAAATCCGAAACTTTCGAATCGGATTTTTAACGCACTAATAAACTAAGATGATAGGTTTATCGTAATCGATCAACAGATTTTACGAGATCTTCGTCCTTTTTTATTGCCTTGTTGGCCAAGACTAATAAAACGATAGAAATTGCAGGAAGAAACATCCCAATACCCTTCTCAGAAACTTGAGTTTCTCCGGATAAGTTTAGCGAGCGATACACAAAAAATCCTAGTAAAATAAAGTTAAATATCATGTTCAATCTGTTTAAAACAAATTGATGTTGTCTCTTTTTAAAATTGATTATACTAAAAATTGCTAATAAAGCTGATACTACAAAAAACACTATATATAATAAAGAAGAGGTAAAAAACACTTCTTTTTTATCGGTTGTTGTCCATAAAGAAAACACAAAAGGCAAAGCGCCCATCGCAATTGCGCTGATAGCCATGTAAACCGTTTGAATTCTTTGTATCATTTTGATGTATTTATGGAACAAAAATAGTATTTCTTTTCAATAAAAACTATTGCTATATTCAAATTTATTCGTATTATTGCACTGTATTAGTCGTAAGTACTTCATTCTACGACACCTTACACTTCAAAAAAAATCTATCATTTTTTTATTTTAACTCAATCAACAATTTTATTCAACTTATATCCATGTTTGATATTGAAGTATTAAAGGAGATGAAACTCTCTGATTTGCAAGAGATTGCAAAAGTAGCTAAAATCAATAAATACCGCTCCTTAAAAAAAGACGATTTGGTATACATGATTTTAGATTTGCAAGCAGCAAAACCTGAAGTTATTAAATCAGATTTAGCTCCTGAATCAACAGCTGAAAAGCCTAAAGAAAAAAGAGCGCGAATTGTTCCTAAAAAAGAAGTTAGCCAAGCGCCAAAAATCAAAAAAGATTTGTTTTCGAAACCTTTGAAAGATTTACCAGAAGAAATTATTCCGGTTACAACTGAAAAAGTTGAAGAAGAAATTAAAGTTACAGAAAATAGAGAGCTAGCTCCAAAACGTAATGAGAAGTTACCTCGTAAAGAGTTTAAAAATAAACAATCTTTACCCGATACAAAAAAAGAAGTAACAACTTCAGAAGAAAAAGCAACTACCGAAGCTGTTGCCACCGAAACTACTCCAAAAGAAAAGACACAGCCTAAAAATCCAAATTACAAGGCCAATCAAAATAATCCCAACCATCCTGATTATAAAAAGAACGTTGCAACTGAAGCTACAAATGGTACTAATGGGAACGTTAATAAAAATCAAAACCAGCATCCAAACAAAAAGCAAAACTTCAGAGAACCTGATTATGAGTTCGACGGAATTATTGAAAGTGAAGGCGTTTTAGAAATGATGCCAGATGGTTATGGATTTTTGCGTTCGTCAGATTACAACTATTTAGCTTCACCAGATGATATTTATTTATCAACGTCTCAAATTCGTTTGTTCGGATTAAAAACAGGGGATACCGTAAAAGGAGTAGTGCGTCCACCGAAAGAAGGTGAAAAATATTTTCCATTAGTAAAAGTATTAAAAATCAATGGACATGACCCACAAGTGGTGCGTGACAGAATTGCTTTTGATCATTTAACGCCTATTTTTCCAAAGGAAAAATTCAATTTAGCGGAACGCAGTAGCACAATTTCGACTCGTATTATCGATTTATTTTCGCCAATTGGAAAAGGACAACGGGGTATGATTGTAGCCCAACCAAAAACGGGTAAAACCATGTTGTTGAAAGATGTTGCAAATGCTATTGCAGCTAATCATCCAGAAGTTTATTTAATTGTTTTGTTAATTGATGAACGTCCAGAAGAGGTAACCGATATGCAACGTAGCGTTCGAGGTGAAGTAATTGCTTCTACTTTCGACAGAGAGCCACAAGAGCACGTTAAGATTGCCAATATTGTTTTAGAAAAAGCAAAACGTTTAGTAGAATGTGGTCACGATGTAGTGATTTTATTAGACTCGATTACACGTTTAGCAAGAGCATACAATACAGTTCAACCAGCATCAGGAAAAGTATTGAGTGGTGGTGTTGATGCGAATGCGTTACAAAAACCAAAACGTTTCTTTGGAGCGGCTCGTAATGTAGAAAACGGTGGTTCGTTAAGTATCATCGCAACTGCATTGACAGAAACCGGTTCTAAAATGGACGAAGTAATCTTCGAAGAATTTAAAGGAACTGGTAACATGGAATTACAGTTGGACAGAAGAATTGCCAACAAACGTATTTTCCCTGCAATCGACTTGGTTTCTTCAAGTACACGTCGCGACGATTTGTTATTAGATGAAAACACCATTCAAAGAATGTGGATTATGCGTAAATACTTAGCCGATATGAACCCAGTAGAAGCTATGGATTTCATTCATGACCGTTTCAAGAAAACCAGAAACAACGAAGAATTCTTAATTTCGATGAATGAATAAAAATAGAAACTCCGATGAAAATCGGAGTTTTTTTATGGGTTTATTTTTGATATTTTTTTGCTAACGTTAGCTTGATACTAGTGAAAGATTGAGTTAAAAAAATTATTCTCTTTCTTGTAAAGGATTATAATTAATAAATCTTTTCATGTCTTCGGAATAGTCTTTTACTTTGGATAATTCTTTCCATTTTCCATTTTTTTCTAATACTTCAGAAGTTATTAATCTATCTCTTTGTTCTACTCTTGCAAATTCTTTTAAACTATCGTTTTCTATTTTTAAAAAGCAAGTTGTGTTTCCTCCAGTTAAAATAAATGAATCTAGACAATCAAGGTTTTTATTGTACATTAAGTTTGGATAATTTTCTGAATTTTTTATACATTTTAGTTTTTCATTTGAATATAACACTAAAGTTTGAACAACATTTCCTCTACGAGCAGCAGTTCCTGATACGAAGAGTAAATCTTTTAAATTATCATTATTAAAATCACTTATTTCGCAGTTTAATTTGTTTATAAAATCACCATCTACTTTAAGGCTATCATTTAGAACCCAAAGACTGTTGTCTTTTTTATATAAGAACAATTTAATAAATGTGTTTTGATTTGTAACAATTTTATAGATGTCTATTTTATTTTTTGTTTTGGCTCCAAAGTTGGTAGAATCAGAATAAAATTCAATAGTATCACAAATTGCGATATTTTCAACTTCATTTGAATGTTTTTTAAAGTTGTTTTCTTCATTTGATTTATTACAACAAATTAGTAAAACTGATAAAAAAGTTATCAATATTATTTTCATTTTTTTTAACCTTTAAATATAATTTACTTCAACCTTTCCAAAACGCCTTTTCGTTTTACAATATTCTTGTAATCCCACTGAATTTCTTTTGCTTTTTGAACCCAAATTTCTAAATCAGGAATATTAATTTCATTAACGGAATTATAAAAAATAGAAGCATCTTGAAATTTACCTCCTAAAACATTCAGTTTATTTTCATCAAATGATTGTCCGCTCCAAAACATCAATCGGATGCCTTTCTTTTGTTTGCTGTAACCTACAATTGGATTTCCATCTAAAAACCAAACCGGATGGGCATGCCAAATTTTATTTTCTGCTTCTGGTAAATGTAAGTTGATTTGTTCCGCTAATGCATCACAAATTAGCTTATCTTCTGTAGATTGCGAGTTGTTATATGTCTGAATATCTAAATTCATAAAACTATTGTTTCAACCAAATGTAATAAAAAACTCCGAGAAGTCTCGGAGTTTAATAATAGTTTTATTTTGAAATAACACATTTAAAAGATCGGTGAAAATCCGTTAAATCTGCGTTATCTGTGTTCCAAAAAAATTAAAACCCATTCACAATAGCCAAAAAGTCATCTGCTTTTAAAGCAGCACCACCAATTAAACCACCATCTACATCAGGTTTAGAGAAAATTTCTTTAGCATTATCAGGTTTTACGCTTCCGCCATATAAAATAGTCAAGTTGTCTGCAATATCGAAACCGTACACTTTTTCTACTAACGTTCTAATGAATTTATGCATTTCTTGTGCTTGTTCTGGAGAAGCCGTTTCGCCTGTTCCAATCGCCCAAACAGGTTCGTAAGCCAATACAATATTCGCCCAATCTTTCTTCTCTAAATGAAATAATCCATCACGAAGTTGATTTTCAACAATATTAAAATGATTGTTGGCTTGGCGGTCTTTCAATTCTTCACCAAAGCAGAAAATAATACGCATTTCATGTTTTAGCGCAGTATCCACTTTACTAGCTAATAAAGCATCGGTTTCATGAAAATAAGCACGTCTTTCGCTGTGACCTAAGATTACAGTTGTTACGCCGATATCAGTTAACATAGAAGCTGCAATTTCGCCTGTGAAAGCACCACCTTCTGCTTGGTGCATGTTTTGTGCGGCCACTGTAATTCCTTTTCCATTCGTAATCTCAACTGCTTTTGATAGGTTGACAAACGTTGGAGCTACAATAATTTCAGTAGTTGTATTTGTTTTTTTTGCAATAATCTCTTCTAATAATGCAACGGTCTCTTTTTGCGTTTTGTGCATTTTCCAGTTTCCGGCAACGATATTTTTTCTCATTGAAATTTCATTTTTAATAATTTCAAAAGTACTAATTTGTTTGTTTAATTAGTATTTTTTGGTCACCTCATTGTAATAAATTTACGCAAAGGTTTGCGAAGATTAGACTATTATTTAACCTTGTTTAATACCTCTTTTATTTTGTCAAAATCTTTTTCTATAGCTCTGTATAAAACAATTTTACCGGTTTTGTCTACTATTAAGTATCTTGGAATCCAATCTACATCTAATGATTTTCCAAATGTTCCTTTCATGTTATCACCAATGAAATAATTCTCACCTTCCACTTCATGTTTTTCGATTCCTTGAATCCATTTTTCAAATGTTTTGTCAAAGGATAAGTTTACAAAAACAACATCTTTACCATAGGTTTGGTTTATTTTTTTTACTTCTGGCATTGCTTTGATACAATCCGAACACCATGAAGCCCAAATTTCTATAAATATGGTCTTTCCTTCATGTTTTTTTACTACTTCTTGAAAAGTAATTGGCTGATCATTTGTTGTTTTTAAAACATAATCAAGACTTTCTTTTTTAAAAGTAGTTTCTTCTTTTTGTGCACATCCTAAAGTGCTGATTAGCATCGTTGCTAAAACAAATATTTTTTTCATAGCTTATTTTTTTAATTCCGAATAAGGCTTTTTAATTATTTTTTTGAATTCATTACTATTGAATTTATTTTCATTGATGCCGTAATAGTATTTGAATTCGTTACCATTCCATAAATATTTCACCCCTGGTGTGTCTTTTCCTGAACCTAATTCGGTCCAAAACGGAATCACATCAATCATTTTGTATGGAAATTTCGTTCCTGCGAATTCAAAAAAGGTTGGAATTTTCTCTGGTTCTTCATTCATGAAAATCACATAAATAGGAGGGAAGTTCTTATCTTTTTTACGCATTTCGTTCAATTCTTTTGCGGTATCCATACAATGGTCGCAACCCGGCACAAAGTAGCACAGAATCTTTTTATCAGTATCAATACCCGGAAAATATTTTTCATAACCCGATTTTACTTTTTTAGGAGCGTCTTCGGTTTTCTTTTCTGTTGGAATTTCTTTTCCATCTTTCAATTTAATGGAATCATTTCCTATTTTTATTTCTTCAGTTGTATAAATATAATCTGTAGAAGGTTTAATTTCAATAATACTATTTTTTGGACTAATTGGCTCTTCAACAATTTCCGCTACTGGTCGAATTGGAGCCAGCATAAAAAGTGCTAAAACACAACCCAAACCAACCGATTTCAACAACCAAAAATTCGATTTTCCATCAGCAGGTAGTATTTTGAATAACCAAATTAACAATCCAATCGCAATGATATTTTTGATAATAGCCTCAACAGGTGTCATTGGAATTAATTCTCCGAAACAACCACAATTTCCTGCATTTCCACTTACAAAAGTGGTGTAGCTTAAGTGAATTGTGAAAACCGCTAACAATAAAATCGTAGCTGGAATTGTGATTTTTTTTAAGTAATCTTTCAATAAAATAGCAATTCCAAGTGCGAATTCAATTCCGATTAAAATTCTCGAGAAATAAGGCGCAAAACCTTCTGAAAATCCTAATGGATACAATTGTTTTACTTCAAAAGTGGAAATCGCAAAATAAGGCGATGGATACAATTTAGCTACAGCCGAAACAATAAATAAGGCAGAAATAGTTAGGCGTAAAATCCAACTTAAGTTTTCTTTTTTCATGCTTTTTTTGATTTTTGATAAAAATACAATTTCCAAAAAAGGTAATGTGTTAACGACTTGTTATTTATTTTCCATTAAAATCAAAGCGAAAACCGAATAGTTAATCATGTCTTGGTAATTGGCGTCAATTCCTTCCGAAACTAATGTTTTACCTTTGTTGTCTTCGATTTGCTTCACACGAAGTAACTTTTGAATGATTAAATCGGTTAACGAACTGATTCGCATATCGCGCCAAGCTTCGCCATAATCATGATTTTTGTTTTCCATTAAGGCTTTGGTTTCAGCTATTTTTTCATCGTATAATCTAACGGCTTCATCAGCTGACATATCAGGTTGACTAGCAACTCCTTTTTCCATTTGAATCAATGCCATCGCACAATAATTGATAATTCCGATGAATTCTGATGCTTCCCCTTCATCCACTTTACGCACTTCGTTTTCTTGTAAACTGCGAATTCGTTGCGCTTTAATAAAAATTTGATCGGTTAAAGAAGGTAAACGTAAAACACGCCATGCGGTTCCGTAATCGTGTGCTTTTTTTGAAAATAAATCGCGACAAACCGCTATAACTTTATCATATTGTTGAGAAGTATTCGACATTATTTGCTTTATATTTGTGTGAAATTTTTCAAAAGTAAGCAATTAAGTGAAAAGTGAAAAGTGAAAAGTGAAAAGAAATACAAATTATGATGAATATCAATTGCAACGGAAATTTAATCGATTTATCAACTCCAAAGGTCATGGGGATTTTAAATGTGACGCCTAATTCGTTTTACGATGGTGGCAAGCACAAAGAAATCAATTCGATTATTCATCAAGTAGATAAAATGCTGTCGGAAGGTGCTGATTTTATTGATATTGGTGCCTATTCGAGTAAGCCAAGTGCCGAATTTGTCTCGGAAGAAGAAGAAATCAAACGTTTGGTTCCGATTGTGAAATCATTGGTTGAAACGTTTCCCAATATTATTTTATCGGTAGATACATTTCGAGCTCAAGTTGCGAAAGCTTCGGTAGAACATGGGGTTGCTATGGTAAATGACATTGCAGCAGGTTTGTTAGATGATAAAATGTTGGAAACCGTTGCCGAATTGAAAGTGCCCTACATCATGATGCACATGAGAGGCAATCCACAAACGATGCAAAGTCTAACCGATTACAACGACATTGTAAAAGAAATGATTTTCTATTTTTCAGAGCGAATTCAAAAGGCGAGAAGCTTTGGAATTTCGGATATTGTGATTGATCCTGGATTTGGATTTGCCAAAACATTGGAACAGAATTACGAAGTGTT
The DNA here is from genome assembly GCF_937967675.1 of uncultured Flavobacterium sp. GTDB lineage: Bacteria > Bacteroidota > Bacteroidia > Flavobacteriales > Flavobacteriaceae > Flavobacterium. The sequence goes on from NZ_CALBSN010000068.1 coordinate 40,491, forward strand.
GCATAAAATGGAGTTGTTTTCGATGTTAGAATTGCCATTGTTAGCGGGAATTTCAAGAAAATCGATGATTTATAAAGTGTTAGAAAGTTCGCCACAAGAAGCCTTAAATGGAACTTCGGTTTTGAATACAATTGCGTTACAAAATGGAGCTAAAATTCTTCGAGTTCATGATGTAAAAGAAGCAGTGGAGTGTATAAAATTAGTCAGTAAATTAAAATAAAGAATGAAGAAATTAGTTGCTATTGTTGCCTTGATAGGCTTGTTTTCTTGTAATGATGAAGAAGTGTTGTTGCCTCAAGAAAATGTTTCGGTTATGAAAGAAATGACAGACCATTCTCCCGTTTATATGTTCTTTAAAACCGAAGAAAATCCCGATGACAAAGAAAAATTAGATACGATTGTTGAAGTGAATCGCAAAAATTCAATTTCTTCTACCAATTGGGTGTTCAATATCGACAAACGTTTGCCTTTGAAATTAGTCATTCCAGAAGTGATGAATTTACAAGACAAAAAGAAACGCAGTTCACATTCGAAGGAAGGAACCATGAACGTTTTTACGTATTCGGATAGTGTGGCTAAGAATTTGGCTTTTTTCCCTTTTACAGATGTGGAGTTTAAATTCGGTAAACATTTTTCTAAGTTTTTCATTAAAAAACACGCCGAACATTACAGAGACTTCCACAATTTTACTGTAAATTTCAATAAAGACAATAAAATTACCGTTGATGGAAACGATGTTTCTAGAGAAGAATTTATCGATTTCATTAAAGAATTTGCAGACTTTACAAGCGACGGAAAAATCACGATGCTACATTTGAATTTCGACAATCGCTTAACGTATGACCAATACATTCAAAATAAGATTTTAGCATGGAAAGCAACGAATGATGAAATTCAATTGTCTTCTTTTGAATTTGTATATGATGAGAAGAAATTGCCGGAATGTGGGTGTAAGTTGTAAGCTGGGAGTTGGGAGTTGGGAGTTGGGAGTTGGGAATTGGATAGAGTAAATCCTTTTACCTTATTACTGATGATGATACGGTTCATTTCTCAAAATTGTAAACCCTCTATAAATTTGTTCGATTACAAACAATCGTACCATTTGATGAGAAAACGTCATTTCCGATAACGAAACTTTGCCTTGTGCTTTTTGATAAACGGTATCACTAAATCCGTACGGACCACCGATTACGAATACTAAGGTTTTAATTCCAGCATTCATTTTCTTTTGTAAAAAGTCGGAGAATCCTACGCTACTGAACGTTTTTCCGTTTTCGTCAAGTAGAATTAAATGGTCGGTTGGGGTGATTTTGGATAAAATCAATTCACCTTCTTTTTCTTTTTGTTGGGCTTCGGATAAATTCTTTACGTTTTTGATGTCGGGAATGATTTCCAAATCAAATTTCACGTAAAACGACAAACGCTTGGTGTAATCATCAATCAAGGTTTGTAGCGCTTTATTATCTGTTTTTCCGATAGTTAAAAGACGAATGTTCATGTGGTTTGTATTTGTGAAATGAAAAATCACTCTTTTTAGGAGTGATTTTCGATATTAGTTAATTTCTTCCGTTTGCTTCTCTTTGAAATCAATTTCGCAAGCGTAAGAAAATAGTTTTTCTTTTTTAATGATATCTGCAGTTCCTTTTGGTAGTAACTCTTCCCAACCAGCTTCTCCTCTGCAGATCATTTTTAATACATGTCTTGAAAATATATCCAAGTTCTTTTCGTCAAAATCTTTAATATCAATAACTTTTCCATTGAATTTGAAGAACTTATACAATTCTTTCATTCTTGGATGTACTTTTAAGTTTTCTGAAGTGATGATATTACCATTTTCATCTTTCATCGGGTACAAGTACACCTTTAAATCGCGATAGAATAATTTTCCAAAAGCCTCTAATATTCCACCTGATAAATGGCGGTAATATTTTTCATCGAAGATCTCGACTAAGTTATTTACTCCCATAGCTAATCCCATACGAGCTTTAGAATAATTAGAGAAATATTCTACTACTTTAAAGTATTCTTGGAAGTTGGAAATCATTACTGTTTGTCCTAATTTACAAAGTAGTTCGGCACGGTCTAAGAAATCGCGTTCATCAATTTCGCCTTCCGCTTTTAAGTTAGAAAGGGTGATTTCAAAAACTACAAAAGTATTTTCTTTATCTACTTTATTTTCTTGAATAAACATTTCATACGAACGCTCATACATGTCCATATTAACTTTAGTAACCGGTCTGAAACTTCCTCTTAAAGCCAAAATGTTCTTCTTATATAAAACAGCAGCTGGTAAAATGTTTTTTCCATCTGGACCAAACATTACGGCATCGGTCATTCCATTTTTCACTAATTGTAAACTCATCAAACGATTATCAACATCAGCAAAACGAGGACCAGAGAAGTTAATCGTATCAATTTCTAATTGGTCTTTATCTAAGTGGTCGTATAAGTAACGCAGTAATTTTTTCGGGTCATTATATTTGTAAAAAGCACCGTAAATTAAGTTCACTCCTAAAATTCCCAGTGTTTCTTGCTGAAGTTTAGCATCATTTTCTTTAAAACGAATGTGAAGTATAATTTCATTGTAAGCTTCATCAGGTTCTACTTGATAGACAATTCCAACCCATCCATGTCCTTTGTACTGTTTTGCAAAATCGATAGTAGCTACAGTATTAGCATAACTAAAGAACAATTTATTTGGATGTTTGTCTCTGCTTAAACGCTGCTCCACCAAATTAATTTCATGGGTTAACATTTTACGTAATCTACTTTCTGTTACATAGCGACCATCGGTCTCTTCTCCATAAATAGCATCACTAAAATCTTTATCGTAAGCCGACATGGCCTTTGCAATTGTTCCAGAAGAAGCACCAGCTCTAAAAAAGTTTCTAACCGTCTCTTGACCCGCCCCAATTTCAGCAAATGTCCCATAAATATTTTCATTAAGATTAATTCTCAATGCCTTATCTTTAATGGAAGGGATTTGCTCTATCTGTTTATCACCACGAACTTTAATATCTGTAACCATACTTTTCATCTGAAAAATTTATTTTGGGGGCAAATGTGAATAATTTAAGCCTATGCAAAGTTAATCATTTTATAAAAACAACCATAATTATTGTTATTTTTGTGAAAAACATAATTGTGAAAGTTTATTTTCTTGGAACAGGTACATCTCAAGGCATTCCAGTAATTGGAAGCCATCATTCTGTTTGTTTGAGTGCGGATGAAAAAGACAAGCGATTGCGGGTATCCGTTTGGGTTGAAACAGAAAAAGTTTCTCTTGTTATCGATTGTGGTCCCGATTTTAGGCAACAAATGCTAAATTCGAAATGCGAAAAAATAAATGCACTGTTATTTACTCACGAGCATTCTGATCATACAGCTGGATTAGATGATATTCGTCCGTTTTTCTTTAAGCAAGGTGCTATTCCTATTTACGCCCATCAACGCGTTTTAAAAAACCTTGAAAAAAGATTTGATTATATTTTTGAAACTGAAAACAAGTATCCAGGAGCACCATCAATTATTGAAAATGAAGTGGTAAATAATCAGCCTTTTACGGTGAATAACGAAACAATTGTTCCTGTTAATGCTTTTCACGGTTCGTTACAAGTTTTTGGATACCGCATCCAAGATTTTGTGTATTTAACGGATGTAAAAACTATCGAAACCTGTGAAATTGTCAAAATAAAAGATTGTAAAGTATTGGTAGTAAATTGTTTAAGAGAAGAACCACATGCAACACATTTTAATTTAGAAGAAGTGTTACATTTTATATCTTTGGTGCGTCCAAAAACAACTTATTTAACACACATTAGTCATTTGTTTGGTTTTCATGAAGAAATTCAGAAGAAATTGCCAGAAAATGTGTTTGTAGCTTATGATAATTTAGAAATTAATATTTAAGATTTATGAAGAACGTAATTTTGTATGCTTTGATTTTTTCGTTATTGTTTAATGTGTTTCAATACGTAAATGCAACAAAAATATTAGACGCTAAAGATAAAGAAGTACTGAAAGTAAAAGCAAATTTAAAAACCTCAAGAGATTCAGTAGCTTCATTAGCCAATGCTAATTATTTTGCATTAGAAAGTGATGAAGATGCGCAAGAATACTTTTATTCTAATAATTTAGATTATCAGAAAGTAGCAGTTAAAGTCAAAGAAGATTTAATTGCTTTAAATGAAAGTGCCAATGGAAATCCATTAGTACCGTATGAACCAATTGACGGAAAGCCTTTTTTAGTTAATTCGTCAAAAGTTTTAAATCATAGATGGATAATAGCTGAATTTTCTAATGGAGATTTATGGGGTCAAATTTTAATAAAATACTTTGTTTCTGAAACAAAACCAACAGACTTTGAAACTGTAGAAACGGTTTTATACGAAAGACAAACAAAAGAATAAATAAATTACAACGCATGGCAACTACAACAGCGAAAACCCAATTAGAATGTTATTTTGATGAATTCAGAAAGGATATAATTGGAATCAATCAAACATTTCAATCGCCATTTGGGGAAAAGAGAATTATTTATACCGATTGGACGGCGAGCGGAAGATTATATCGCCCGATTGAAGAAAAGTTGATGAATGAATTTGGACCATTCGTTGCCAATACACATACCGAAACTTCTGTGACCGGAACCGCGATGACAATGGCATATCATGAAGCGCGTCATATCATTAAGAAACATGTAAACGCTAGTGAAAATGATATTCTAATTACCGATGGAACAGGTATGACAGGTGTTGTAAATAAGTTTCAACGTATTTTAGGACTTCGTATTCCCGAAAATTTGAAAGAGTTTACAGCAATTCCAGATGCGATAAGACCTATTGTTTTTATTTCGCACATGGAACACCATTCGAATCAAACTTCTTGGTTGGAAACAATTGCAGATGTGGTTATTATTCCAGCAGATGAGAATGGGTTGTTTAGCATAGAAAATCTAAAAATATTATTAGAAAAATACCAAGACAGAAGTTTTAAAATTGCTTCTATTACATCTTGTTCAAATGTTACAGGAATTAAAACGCCATATCACGAAGTAGCAAAATTAATGCATCAAAACAATGGGGTTTGTTTTGCTGATTTCGCTTGTTCAGGTCCTTATGTAAATATCAACATGCATCCGGAAGATACAGAAAGTTATTTGGATGCGATTTTCTTCTCACCACATAAGTTTTTAGGTGGTCCTGGGACTTCGGGAGTTTTAATTTTTAATAAAAACTTATACAAAAATAACGTCCCTGATTGTCCAGGGGGTGGAACTGTAAGCTGGACTAATCCTTGGGGTGAACACAAATACATAGATAACATCGAAGATAGAGAAGATGGTGGAACTCCAGGGTTCTTACAAGTGATGAAAACTGCTTTGGCAATTCAGTTGAAAGACAAAATGGGAGTTCAAAATATTTTAGACAGAGAACATGAATTAATCGATTATGTATTTCAGAAATTAGGCAATATTGATAATCTTCATATTCTTGCAAATCAACAACAAGACAGATTAGGGGTTATTTCTTTTTATATTGATGATTTACATTATAATTTAGGAGTAAAACTATTAAATGATAAATTCGGAATTCAAACACGTGGTGGTTGTAGTTGTGCGGGTACTTACGGACATTATTTATTACATGTTGACCAAGAAACATCTCACAATTTGGTTTGTAAAATTACATCGGGAGATTTAATCCAAAAACCAGGATGGATTCGTATGTCGATTCACCCAACAACTACAACAGAAGAAATGGAATTCGTTTGCGAGAACATTAAAGCTTTAGCCGCTAATCATAAAGAATGGGGAACGGAATACGACTACAATCCCAAAACCAATGAATTTGTTCATAGAAGTTCCCAAGGTGAAATCAAAGAAATGGTTCATAATTGGTTTAATTTATAAAAAGAAAAAGCTCAGTATTTACTGGGCTTTTTCTTTAATATGTTTCCATCTTTTATGCGTCCACAAGTAAAATTCGGGAGCTTCGTAGATTTGTTCTTCTACTAATTTCAAGAATTTATCGGTAATCTCATAATTTGGAACTGATTTAGCGTCTTCAGAAAGTATTTCAAAACTTGCTTCGTAATAGCCTCTTTTTACTTTCTTAACTTTTAAGAAAATCACATTCATATCAAAGCGTTTGGCTAGCATTTCTGCACCCGTATGAACCGGAACTATTGGTCCCATAAATGGAGCCCAATGGTAGGCCGATCTAGCTTTTGGCGATTGGTCGCTAGCAAACCCATACAGGCTTAAAACTTTGTTACGGTAATTGTTTTCAATGGTGGAAATAGTCTCTTTTGTAGTTATTAATTCCGCTTTAAATTTTGATCGAATGCGTTTAACCAATTTATCAAAATAAGGATTAGCTAATTTTTTATAGATACCAATTCCTTTAAAATTCGTATAATAATTCATTGAAATTACCCATTCATAACTAGCATAATGGGCACACATCAAAGCAATACTTTTGTTTTTCTTTTCTAAATCATAGTAAACCTCCATATTCGTAAAAGAAAATCGTTTTTCCATTTCTTTTTGTGAAATGCTCATTGTTTTTATCATTTCTAAAAACATATCACACATATGACTGTAAAACTTTTTTTCTATTTGGAAGCGCTCTTCGTTAGACAAATGAGGTAACGCTAATTTGATATTATCTCGAACTACTTTTTTACGATAGCCAATTACATTATAAATTAAAAAACAAATAAAATCTGAAAACAAGTAAAATAAGGGAAATGGTAAAATTGAAATTACCCAAAGAATAGGATATAGGATAAGATAAATTAATAATTGCATTGCTAAATTTTTTACAAATATACTTTTTTACTTGGAAGTAAATTTGACAAAGTATTCTTAAATTTACAAAAAAAACTTTATGAACCTTGTTTTATTATTGATTTTAGCCGCAAATGCTTTAATTAGTTACAAAGCCTTTAACGATTCTTCTTTCTTTAGAAAATACGAATTTCACATCGGAAGTATTCGTTCAGGAGAACAATATAGAATGTTTTCTTCGGCATTTTTACATGTAGATCTTATGCATTTGGTTTTCAATATGTTCACACTGTACATGTTTGCGCCTTATGTAATTGATAGTGTGGGTGCCTTGTATTTTGCGTATTTGTATTTTGGGAGTTTAATCGCAGGAAATTTACTTACTTTATTTTTTCATAAAGACGATTATTATTACAGAGCAGTTGGTGCTTCTGGCGCCGTAATGGGAATTATTTACAGCGCAATTCTTTTAGAGCCTAATTTGTATATGTATGGAGTTATCCCTGGATATATATTCGGATTTGTGTATTTGTTGTTTTCAATTTATGGCATGAAAGCAAAAAGTGACAATATTGGTCATGTGGCGCATTTTGGAGGCGCAATTGGTGGATTTGTTATAACATTAGCCAAATATCCTTTTTTAAGCTATGAAGAACCTAAAACAGTAATAGCATTATTGGTACCAATAGTTATCTTAATTATTATGGCGAAAATGAAAAAAATATAAAGCTCTGTATTTTTGGCACAATACTTGAAAACTTCTAATTATAAAAATTTACCCATATGAAAAAAATAGTCTTATTATTCGCATTAGTTACTGCCACAATTCAGGCACAAGAACTAAAACAAGTACCACAAATCAGCGTTTCGGGAGAAGGAAAAATGAAAGTAACTCCAGACGAAGTTGTTATTACAGTGGCGGTAGAAAACATAGGTAAAGAGGCAGCCGAAGTAAAAAAGAAAAATGATGAAACCGTTGATAAAGTGTTAAAACTTATCAAACAACGAGGTATTCCAACAGCCGATTATCAAACACAACGTGTAAACTTGTATAAAAACTATGATTACAATACTAAAAAATACAATTATGTAGCCAATCAAACGATTTCTATTTATTTGAAAGATTTATCTAAGTACGATAAATTAATGATAGATTTAGTAGATAGCGGCATTAATACAATTCAAGGCGTAGAATTCAAATCATCTAAAATTAAAGAATACGAAAGTCAAGCTCGTAAAAAAGCAATGTTAGATGCCAAACAAAAGGCAGAAGATTACGTTTCCGTTTTAGTGGGACAAAAAGTAGGGAAGGTATTAGTGATTTCTGATAATTCATATACCAATTATCCACGACCAGTATTTGCCGAAATGAAAACCATGGCTATGGCAGACGGTGCTTCAACGCCACAAGAAACATTAGCAATAGGAGAAATTGAGATTGTTTCAAACATATCCGTTTCTTTTGTATTGGAATAAGAAAATAGGATAAAAAATAGAAAAGCCAGAATGTAAGTTCTGGCTTTTTTGTTTATATCTTAAAATGGCGAGTAGCCATAGGTTTTGGAAATATTTTTAAAACGTTTTGCAAACTGCTGTTAGGCGTTCAGTGTTATTGTTGGTTTTCTGTTTTAACTTCTTCCATTTTTATGAATTCAAACTTTTTATTTGCTTCGTTCCAATTCCAATATTTTTCAAGTGCTTCGATTCCTTCACCTAAATTCATTCCTGAAAGGCTTGTTATTAATAATGTACTTTCTTTGTCTGAATTAACCGAATTTCCAATTCCGTCCCATTCGTCATCAATTGGTAAATTATAAACCTTTCCATCTCTGACATCTACCATTGCTCCAGAAATACAAGATGTTCCGCAACCCCAAGTTGCAATTATATAATTTCCTGCGAAATTTACTTTTCCATCTTTATAAGTTTCTGAAATTGCAGTTTTGTACGCTTTAGCTGTCTCATTGCTTTTAAAATCTATTTTAACTTTTTCAGATGATTCTTTGAATTCAGTTTTATAATCTTCAAAAGTTATTTCTGATTTCTCCTCTTTAGTAGTGTCTTTAATTTCTGCATTAATTTCACTTTTCTCAGATGAGGCTGCATTAGGTTTTTCGGTGTTTTCTTTACAAGCAATTAAAGTCATTGTAATTATTGCAGACAAAAGAATTTTTTTCATAATTTATTTGATTTTTATTTCTCTAAGTGAATTTGGAGACCCAATCCTAGACTTAATATATTATAAGTTGTAGAAGAATTTAGGTTGTTAATATTATAATTAATTGTCATTTCGAAAGCAACACTACTATTAAAATAAACAACTGGACCAGCCTTAAAATCTAACGCAGTGCTTTTACTACTCGAATTATTACTGCCTGAAAATGAATATCCGACATGAGTCAAAACATTTACTCTTCTATCAGATTTGAGTAAATAATATCTTGCATATGGACCTATTCCATAGCTTGTCACAGAACTACCATTTTCTGGTTTATTATAAGCTATCAGTGGAGTTATACCAATGGCAAATTTATCCATTACAAAATATCCTAAATTCGGTCTAATTTCAAGTCCAATACTATTACTATTTGTATTATTGTCATCGTCTTTCAATTGAGCGCTGTAAAAACTCCCAGTTCCCCCAACTAACCAATTACCTTTAGTAATTTGGGCGTTTGAAGTAACAAAAGATAATAATGCAATAGCAATTAATAGTTTAAATGTTTTCATGTGTATAAATTTATAATGTTAAAAATGTAAATATAATCTTTCTTTTTTGGTGGGCTGTTGCCTTGAACTAATTTTGTTCTGATTAATTTCATAACGTTGTTTTTTAATTTTTTTGAGCCTTTGTTACTCAATGGTTTCATACAACGTTTTGTGGCTTAGCGAGGTGGCGAGCTTCGTAAGCTGATTTGTTAATATTTAATTTTATGTTTCTTGCGGTTTTGTTTTCCAAGATTCTCGCCATCTTGCTAAACCGCTGTGCTTGTTGCACAACTCAAATATACAAATACTTGCATAAAAACGATATAATTTGTAAATTTATTCATGCAAGGAAAGAAAAATTTTACTCCACAATTATTTGTTTCGGTTAATTTGTTGGATTTGGTTCCAGCGGATAATTTTTATAGAAAATTGTTAACCGAACTCGATTTACATTTCATTTATAAAGCTACCCAAAAGTATTATGGCAAAGAAGGACAGGAAAGTATTGATCCTGTTGTATTCTTTAAGATTTTGTTGGTAGGATATTTGAATAACATTAACTCTGACCGACAATTAATCGCTTTTTGTAGCGATAGTTTATCGATACGTTTGTTTTTAGGTTATGATGTTCATGAGCAATTGCCATGGCATAGCACCATTAGCCGTACACGAAGTTTGTATGACGAAGAAGTATTTTTGAGTTTGTTCAAAGAAGTCTTAAAAATGTGCGTAAATAAAGGCATGGTTCGTGGCAAACGTCAAGCGGTGGACAGTGTTTTTATTAAAGCCAATGCGAGTATGGATAGTTTGGTGGAGAAAGAAGTTTTGGAGGATGCTAGTGCTTTTGTAAACGAATTAGAAGAAAACAGCGAATTTAAAACTACCAGTACCAGAAAGAAATTGGTAGAACAACACCACGCTTGAAAAGAAGAAGCCTATAAAGGAATGCCTAACGCTACAGGAAAAGACAAAGTAGATGAATTTGGGAACATCATCCGACCAAAATAGGTATCCAATCATACACATTATTCTCCTACAGATAGCGATGCTAGAGTGAGTGTAAAACCAGGTAAAGCGCGACAATTAAATTATTTTGGACAAATTGCTGTAGACGATGCTCATCATGTCATTACAGGAGCCTGTTCTGATTTTGCCGACAAACGCGATAGTCAGTGTTTAGAACAAATTGTAGAGCTTACAGAGGAAAACCTAAACAAAAATGATATTGAATTAGAAGAACTTTTAGCCGATGGTGGTTACAGTAGCGGCGAAGCTTTAGCGTATCTACATCAAAAAAACATCAACGCCTACATTCCTAATTTCGGTCAATACAAACCCGAGCGAGAAGGTTTTACCTTCAACAAAGAAGAAAATTATTACCAATGTACAAAACCCGAAGGCAACCAAGCTAAACTACTGTTCAAAGGCGAAAAAACAGATAGTAAAGGCTACACCAAACGAACCTATAGAAGCAGTGAATCCGATTGCAAGCATTGTCCGCTAAGAGAACAATGTTGTGGCAAAAGCACCAAGTTTAAAAAAATCGACGATAGTATTCACAAAGAACATTATGACCGCATGCATCAAAAACTCACACAAAACGAGAAATATGCCAAGAAAATGTCGAGAATACGAAGTAAAACGGTAGAACCTGTGATTGGAACCTTGGTCAACTTTACCAATATGAAGCGAGTCAACACAAGAGGTATCAAAAACACAAACAAACACGTATTAATGGCAAGTTTAACCTACAACTTGAAGAAATACTTGCGCTTTACCATCAAAAAACCAAGTGTTTTAGCCCAAGTTATTGCCTTAAAACAGGGGAAGTGCTTTACTTTTGTAAAATCAGTCTTTGAAGACTTCAAAAACTCGATTGTAAGCTATTCCGATTTTAGAATTTTGTACTTCAACTAAAAAACAAACCTCGCTTAAATGTCCCGAAAATTCGAGATAAACGAGGTCAGAATTTTATTTTTTTTGAAATTTTATTTAAAAAATGGTAGTTGTGCAACAGTTACCGCTGTTAGCAGTAGCTTTTTATATTGGTTTTGTTATTAGAAAATAAATTATAGCTATTGCTAAAAATGATAACATTAAGTATAAAATTTGGTTAGCTATGTTTTCCTTTTTTCTGTTTGTGATAAATGTCAAAATTAAAAGAGTTACAAATGAAATAAATATTGTTTGATAAAAAAATAAACACGCCCAAGGATTTCCGTCTGAATTAATTCCAATTTTCCCAAACGAGCGTATCAATAATTCATTTAAACAAATTAAAAAAACACAATAAATTAATGTTTGAAAATAATTACGTTCAAAATTTCTTTTCAAAATTACAATTATTGGGATGAAATAATATCCACTAATTGCACCAATCATATTTTGGTGTTTTATAGAAAGTAGTCCAAAAAACAATACGATTGCAAAAGTCACAATGTGATAAACATTTATTTTAGGATTTCCATTTTCCATTTTTGAAGTACTTTCAACTTTCTGTTAAGTTATATTCTCGGATTCTCGAAGGTTCTCATAAAGTTACTGCTAACTTGTTTATATGTCTGACAAAATCATACATAGCTGCCCAATTTTGGGTGTATGTGTCTGATACATATCAGTTATATCCTTACCAAAAATAATAAAAAAATCTTACAAATCATTAAAAGGGCTTTTTATTTGTTGTATGCTTTTTGTGCTTACGTGAGTATGTATTTCGTTAGTTTTACTTCTATTTGCATGTAGTGTTTTAAGAAAAAGGTAAAGTATGTTTTAATCCTTTAAAACAACAAGAAACAAAAAAAGCACCTCGTTAAAGGTGCTTTTGTGGGGAGAGCAGGATTCGAACCTGCGAAGATGTAATCAGCGGATTTACAG
>NZ_CALBSN010000069.1 GCF_937967675.1 uncultured Flavobacterium sp.
GCGATGATGTCCATCATTTCTTTACCTGTTTTTTGAAGGTAATCGTAGATGATTTGCTCTTCATCGGTTAAGGTAACGAACAATTGTTTTTGTACTGCTTTTTGAGATTCTCGTTGTAATTCCCAATTCAAAATATACACCAAATCTGCTGCAGAAGTGAGCAAATTGGCGCGTTGTGTTTTAATCAAATTGTTGCAGCCTTGACTATATTTATCACTCGTTCTTCCTGGAACTGCGAAAACGTCTCGGTTGTAATCGTTAGCTAAATTAGCGGTTACTAATGAACCACCTCTTTCGGCACTTTCTATTACGATGGTAGCTTCGCTAATGCCGGCAACTATTCGATTTCGTTTGATAAAGTTTTCCTTATCGGGATTACTAGTACTCCAAAATTCGGTCAAAAAGCCGCCGTTTTGTTCCATTTTTGCCATGTACTTTTTATGGGTTTTCGGATAAATTTGATTTAATCCATGTGCTAAAACGCCGATAGTTTGTAAACCACAATCCATTGCCATTTGATGGGCATAAATATCCACGCCATAAGCAAAACCGCTAACAATTATTGGATTTAATGGTGAAATTTCTTCAATCAATTTCTTAGTAAATTCCATACCATATGTCGTGATTTGGCGTGTTCCGACGATACTAATGATTCTTTGGTTTTGTAAATCGATATTTCCGGCTTGGAATAAAAGTACGGGGCTGTCGTAGCAATTTTTTAGTCTTTCGGGATAGTTGTCTTCTTGAAAATAAGTAGTGGAAATATTTTCTTGTGCAATAAATTGGAGTTCCGCTTCCGCTTTTGCAAATACCGATTTGTCTTGTAAATTTTTAATTACAACCGAACCAATGCCGTCAATTTTTTGAAGTTGGGTTTTTTTTGAAGCGAAGACTTCTTCTGCGTTTCCGCAATGTTGGAGGAGCTTTTTAGCGATTACATCTCCTACTCCTTCCACTTGCATCAACGCAAGCGTATGGTATAATTCTGACTCTGTCATGGCGTGTATAAAATTTATTTGGCGTATAATTGAAGAACAAAAATAGTTCTTTTTAGCAATAATCCAAAGGTTTTTACCACATAGAAACATAGAAAATTATCTTAACCGCACAAGACATTCCATTTTACATAGAAAACAAAGACCAAGAAAGAAAATGAAAACCTAATTAGCCCTGATTGTAGTGGAAATCCTTTTTTTTGTTGCCTTCGAGAACCTCAGGCAACAAAAAAAAGATTGTAACGTAAAGTAGGAACATGGAAACCAAGAAAGCCTAAGCCATTCGCTTCCAATTATTTACAGTAAAAATCGCAATTGTTAATAATTTTTGTTGATAAAATTTTGATATTACTATTGATTATCTAACTTTGTTGTTATGCAGATAGAAAAACACATATCCGACTTATTATATCGTTATCAGTGCGTTACTGTTCCCGGCTTTGGTGCGTTTTTAACCGAAACTGTGTCCGCTCACGTTACTGGAAGCGCAAGTTCGTTTTTTCCACCTAAAAAAGTGGTTTCGTTTAATGCGAATGTAAAAAACAATGATGGTTTATTAGCGAATCATGTGGCATTACAAGAAAAAATGTCCTACGAATTAGCGGTAATCAAAATTGGTGATGTGGTGAACGAATGGAC
>NZ_CALBSN010000070.1 GCF_937967675.1 uncultured Flavobacterium sp.
AATAATTTTGGGCAAAATTAATCAAATAATTAGCACCACAAATAAACTTTTAATAATGTTTCAATAACCTTAACATTAGATAGATTTTCGTTTTTTGCATAAAACTTTTATTTTGAAGAAACGTAAAGTTGAAGTGGCTGTTATTTCGGATGTTCATCTTGAAACATATGGTTGACATGCCAAAGAATTATTGGATTATTTATCTACGATAAAACCTAAAATTTTAGTGCTTAATGGCGATATTATCGATATTTGGCAATTTAGAAAATCGTATTTCCCATCGAAACACTTAGAAGTAATTAAAAAGATTATTTCGATGAGTACCAAAGGGACAAAAGTGTACTACATCACCGGAAATCATGATGAATTTCTCAGAAAATTTACCGATTTACACATGGGAAACATCAGTTTAATTGATAAACTCGTATTAGAATTAGACCACAAAAGAGCATGGATTTTTCATGGTGATGTTTTTGATGCTTCGATTACCCAAGCTAAATGGTTGGCTAAATTAGGTGGTTGGGGTTACGACATCCTCATTTTAATCAACCGATTTATCAATTGGGTTTTAGCCCGATTTAACAAAGAACCGTATTCGCTTTCGAAGAAAATTAAAAACAATGTAAAATCTGCTGTAAAATTTATCACTAACTTTGAAAATGTTTGTGTGGAATTGGCGATAGAAAACCATTACGATTATGTAATTTGCGGGCATATCCACGAACCCAAAATTGAATTCATGGAGAATGAAAAAGGAGAAGTTTTCTACTTAAATTCGGGAGATTGGATTGAAAATTTAACCGCTTTAGAGTACAACAACAAAAAATGGAAATTATACCAACATGATAGAAGTTTTAATTCTGATGAAAATGAGTATAATTTTGAAGACGAAAATAAACTAGCCGAACAATTTATTGCGGTTTTGAAAAAGTAATGAAGAAAAAAATACTCATAGCGCCATTAAACTGGGGTTTAGGACATGCCACAAGATGCATTCCTATCATTAAAGCATTAAAAGAAAATGGTTTTGAACCCATTATAGCTTCCGATGGAGTAGCTTTAGCTTTATTAAAAAAAGAATTTCCAAATCTTTTGAGTATTGAATTACCCGCTTATAACATTCAATATGCAGAAAAAGGCAAAAACTTTAAGTGGAAAATAGCGCTTCAAATGCCAAAAATGATGATGGCCATCAAAAAAGAGAAATCAAAAATCAATAAGATTATCGAAAACTATGAAATTGATGGCGTTATTAGCGATAATCGATTGGGTGTTTATTCTTCAAAAGTACCATCAGTTTTTATTACACATCAATTGAATGTACTTTCTGGAAATACGTCTTGGTTGACTACCAAATTGCATTCGCGTTACATTTCTAAATTTGATGCTTGTTGGGTTCCTGATGTTGCTGGTGCCGAAAATTTATCAGGAAAATTAGGTCATCCCGAAAAGATGATGAATACCATAACTTACATTGGTCCTTTAAGTCGAATTGAAAAAAAATCACTCCCAATCAAATATGATATCATGGTTTTATTATCAGGACCAGAACCACAACGTACTTTATTGGAAAAGAAACTTATCAAAGAATTAGAAAATAGTTCGAAAGAAATTCTTTTCGTAAAAGGTATTGTGGAATCACAACAACAAATCGAGAAAGTAAATTCGATTACCTATTACAATTTCATGAATTCAGAACAATTAAGTACTGCTTTTAATGAGAGTGAATTTGTAGTGTGCCGTTCGGGTTATACCACGGTAATGGATTTGGCGAAATTGGAAAAAAAAGCGTATTTTATTCCAACGCCAGGTCAATACGAACAAGAATATTTGGCTAAAAAGTTTAAATCAGAAATTGTGGCTCCAAGTTGCAAGCAAGAAAAATTCAAGGCTTCCAAGTTGGAAAAAATTCACTTTTATAAAGGATTTAAAGATTTTTCTGTTGACCCGAATTGGAACGAATTATTTCGTCTTTTCCAAAGTAAATGAAAATTCTGAACCAACACCGATTTGACTTTCCACATAGATTTTCTCATCATGTCCTTCAATAATGTGTTTCACGATGGCTAATCCTAAACCAGAACCGCCTTCGCTTCTTGCGCCACTTTTGTCCACACGATAAAAACGTTCGAATAAACGTGGAATGTTTTGTTTTTCGATACCTTCACCGTTATCGGTAATTCTTACGATGACTTTGTTTTTAGTTAAATCTTCTATTCCAACTTCAGTTGTTCCTCCTTTTTTACCGTATTTAATGGAATTTACTACCAAGTTCGTAACTACTTGTTGGATTTTTTCTTGATCCGCCATTACCCAAATAGGTTTGGCGTATTTCATATCGAAAGTCAAGGTAATGTTTTTGTTAGCTGCTTTCATTTCGAACAAGTCAAACACGTTTTGTACTACCTCAACAATATTAAAACGAGTAACATCTAGATTGATTTCACCAACTTCTAATTTGGTAATCATGTCCAAATCTTTCACGATATAAATCAAGCGTTCTACTCCTTTTTCGGCACGTTCTAAATATTTTGTTCGGATATTTTTGTCTTCCATAGCACCATCTAGAAGCGTAAGCAAATAACCTTGAATCGTAAAAAGTGGGGTTTTTAATTCGTGCGAAACGTTTCCTAAAAATTCTTTTCGGTATTCTTCTCTAATTTTTAAGGTTTCGATTTCTAATTTTTTATCTCGGGCGAATTTTTTTACTTCTTTCGTCAACGTTGCCATATCGGTAGTTACGGGTTGATTTACATAAGAAGTTGTTTCTAAAAGCGAAACATCGTCATAGATTTTCTTTACTCTTTTGTAGATAAAATGCTCCACTCTAAATTGAATTAAAAAGAATGTCGCTGCATAAAAAATAAGCGAAAAACCTAAAACAACCAGTAAATTTAATGACTGAACAAAATAATGATATAAAAAAATAGTCGCTAAAAAGAACAAGGTTACGTATAACGATGACTTTAAAGCGAACTTATAAGATTTTTTAAATTTTAATTGCATTAAAATTCGATTTTATAACCCACTCCTTTAATAGTTTTAAAGAAGCTATCTCCAATTTTTTCTCTTAGTTTTCTAATGTGAACATCGATAGTTCTTCCACCAACAACTACTTCGTTACCCCAAACTTTGTCTAAGATTTCTTCGCGAGTAAACACTTTTGCTGGTTTTGTAGCTAACAAATAGAACAATTCAAACTCTTTACGAGGCAAAATAATTTCCTCGCCATCTTTAATAATTTTGTATTCTTCTCTATTGATTTCGATATTACCAACTGTTAAAGTTGTAGTTGACGAAACTCCTTCAACACCTTTTAATCTTCTTAATAATGCTTGTACTTTACTTACCAAAACTTTTGGTTTGATGGGTTTTGCAATATAATCATCGGCTCCTGCATCAAAACCAGCCACTTGAGAATAATCTTCAGAACGAGCAGTTAAAAAAGTAATGATTGTATCTTGAAGTTCTGGAATTTTTCTGATGTTTTCACAAGCTTCCATTCCGTCCATTTCGGGCATCATTACATCCAAAATAATTAATTGAGGACGTTCTTTTTTTGCTTTTGCGATAGCTTCTTTCCCATTAGAAGCTGTTACAATTTGATAGCCTTCTTGAGAAAGATTGTATCCTACAATTTCTAAGATATCTTGCTCATCATCAACCAATAAGATCTTAATGTCTTTTTTCTTCATCACAAAATTTGTTATGTTTTGGTTTGTAAAGGTAAAGATAAAATAAAATGTTCAAAGGAGTTTACAATTATTTAATGTATTAACAATTCGGTAACGAATTCACAACTAATTCATAACAGGCAAGTAACTTTACTGTAACACTCTGGCAGTTCCTTTGCACAAATTTAACAACACAACATGAAACTACGTTATTTATTATTATCATTATTCTTTTCAGTAGCAATGTTTGCTCAAAATGGGACTGTAACTGGAACTATTTTAGATAAAGAATTTAACAACGAACCTTTACCTTTTGCTAACATTGTTATTAAAGGAACAAAACAAGGAACTTCAACAGATGAAAACGGAAAATATTCGATTTCTCTAAAGCCGGGGAATTACACCTTAGTAATAGGATATTTAGGTTATGAAACTAAAGAAATTCCATTTACGATTAAAGCAAATGAAAAAAAAGTAATTAATTACACATTAGAAGCTAGCGGTGTTCAATTACAAGACGTTGAAATTATTCAAGTAGTATCTAAAGAAAAAGAAAGCGCTCTACTACAAGAACAACAAAAAGCTGTTGAAATTAAACAAAGTATTGGAGCTGAAGAAATTTCTAAAAAAGGGCTTGGTGATGTAGCCGCAGCTGTAGCCAAAACATCAGGAATTTCAAAACAAGAAGGTTCGAGTGATATATACGTTAGAGGACTTGGAGATCGATACAATTCAACAACCATGAATGGATTGCCTTTGCCTTCAAACAATCCATCTACAAAAAATATTTCTTTGGACGTGTTTTCTACAGATGTTGTAGAATATATTGGCATTGACAAAACATATAATTACAAAAATTATGGCGATTTTGCCGGAGCTAATGTTGATATTGTATCCAAATCATACAAAGGAAGTGGTATGATTGAAATAGGAACAGGAACAGGTATTAATTCAAATGCTATTTCTCAAAATAATTTTTACTTACAAGATGGTCCAAATTTTCTTGGATTTAGCAACCAATCTATTCCAAACAATCCATTAGCTGCATACAACTTTACAACTAGCTGGGACAAACAAGCAACTACTCCAGTTAATGGTTCATTTTATTTAAGAGCTGGAGATTCTTATAGTTTAGGATCTAGCAAAATAAGCTTCTTTGTTAATGCCTCTTTTGATAATGGTTTTAATTTCAAAGAAGGTGTTAGAAGAGGAAGTGTAAACACACAAGCAATTGCAGTAAAAGATTTTTACAGAAAAGCATACGAGTACAGCACGGGCTCAAATGCAATGACTAACATTAATTTTAAAATAAACAACAGCAATAACATCAAATTAAATTCAATGTTTATCAATTCAACATCTCAAAAACATGAAGAATTTAATGGTGTTTTAGACGCATTTGGAGCAGCTCAAAATGGAGGTGGTTTTGTACGTAGATCTACTTTTGATAGAACATTCTTATTCATTAACCAATTACTTGGAGAACATAAGTTTGGAGATAGAACATCTTTTGATTGGGGTGTGTCATACAACAAAATGACAAATATTATCCCTGACCGTATGCAAAATACAATTATTCCTTTTACATGGGATGATCCAAATTCTAGATTGGTTGCCTCAGATGTGAACCAATCGGATAACCACAGATATTATCAAGAAATGACTGATGATGAAATTGCTGGTAATTTTGTAGTATCTTATAAATTTGGCAAAAAAGAAGACAATGTTTACAAGGGAAAATTCATCGCAGGATACGGTGGACGTTATAAAGAAATCAATTTTGATGCTACTCAAATTAACCTTTTTGTAACTAGAAGTTTATTTGCCACTCAACCTACTGTTGACTTAAATTATCTTGATGGGTATTTTAATCAAACTAATTTAGACGCAGGCTTCTTTTCATTAAGAACTTTTAGAGGGAATGTTACAAATCCTAATGCAATGAAGCCTCAGAATTATAATGGACAACAAATTATTTCTGCAGGTTATGGTGCAATTGAATATCAATTTTCTCCTAAACTATTTGTTATTGGTGCATTTAGAACTGAATTCATTATTCAGGACATTTTTTATGATACTTCATTAAAAAGTGGAAAAACTTTATTTGACACGATGGAATATATGCCTTCATTAACTGCTAAGTATGAAATTAATGAAAAACAAAACATCAAATTTGCAGCTAGTAAAACATATACATTACCACAGTTCAAAGAAAGAGCTCCTTTCTTATATGAAGAAGTAGGACAAAGTTATATAGGTAATCCATTTTTATACAATTCAACTGATTATAACTTCGATTTGAAATGGGAAATGTTCCCTAAAAATGGTGAAGTAATATCATTTACTGGTTTTGCTAAATACATTCAAAATCCTATTAACCAAGTTACAATTGCCTCTGCAACAAATGATATTTCATGGGTAAATTCAGGCGATAAAGCTGTTGGATTAGGTATTGAAGGGGAATGGAGAAAAAATATTATCTCTAGAGAAAACAATACAACAGGAGAAAAAACAAACCTTGGATTTGGATTAAACATCTCTTATTTATTGACAAATCAAGATTTAAATTCTGAAAAAGTTGTAAATGAAAATCCTGGAATGAATGTTGATTTTACCAATTCAGATTCAAGATTAACAGGAGCATCAGACTTATTAATTAATTCTGACATTAGTTTTAATAAAGAATTTAAAAACGACAAATCACTTACAGCAACTTTAGCTGGAGGTTACTTCTCAGATAGAATTTACGCATTAGGAGTTACAGGAAAAGGAGATTTAGTTGATAGCGACGTTATTACTTTAGATTTTATCTTAAAACTCAATCTTAGTAAAAATATTGGAATAGGCTTTAGTGCTAAAAATTTAACAGACCCTACTATAGAAAGAAAGCAAGACATACAAAATGTTGTAGTCGATTCGTATAAAAAAGGTAGAAACTTTGGGTTATCTGTAAAATACTCATTCTAACAATATATTAACATTAAATAAATATTTGGCGGATTAATATAAAATCCGCCTCTTTTTTTTAATAAATTGATAACATTCACGTAATCACATGATAATCAATCCCTATTAGTTTTGTTACAACAAATTAAATAACACAAAAATGAAAAAATTATTATTATCAGCTGTAACGTTGGCTGTATTAACTTTAACTTCTTGTTCAAGAGAAGAAGATTCAAATGGAAATAACAATGGATCTGTAGTTATTAATGCTGCAGATTTTAGAGGTGAATTATTATCAGGACAATCTGCAACATTAGATCCTAATCAAGTATACAACTTAACAGGTTCTTTTATTGTAAGAGGTGGCGCAACATTAACAATTCCTGCTGGAACAAGAATTGAAGCAACAGGTGGTACATCTTCTTATATTGCAATTGCACAAGACGGATTGTTATATGTAAACGGAACTTCAACAAATCCAGTAGTAATGACAAGTGGTAATGCTGTAAAAGCAACTGGAGATTGGGGCGGATTAGTAATTTGCGGTAGAGCTAAAACAAACAAAGGTGGTTCAAATGGAGAAACTGCAACATCTGAAGTTGGTGACTTAACTTATGGAGGTAATGAAAACGATGATAGCTCTGGAGTTATTCGTTATTTAAGAGTAGAATATACGGGTGCTGCATTTACTGCTGACAAAGAATTTAATGGCGTTTCATTATTTGGCGTTGGTTCTGGAACTGTATTCGAGTATGTTCAAGCTTATAAAAGTGGTGACGATGGAATTGAGTTTTTTGGAGGAACTGTAAATGGCAAATATTTAGTTGCTTTACACAGCGAAGATGATGCGGTTGACTTTGCAGATGGATTTGCTGGAACTTTAGAAAATGTTTTCATTAAAGATGTAGCTAAAGCTGGTGTTGAAGGATCAAACAACGGAGATAATGGAGCAGCAATGCCAACAACAAATGCAACATTAAAAAACTTTACTATTCTTAAAGGTGATTTATCTGGAGCAGAGCACGGAATGTACTTAAAAGAAGGTGCAGGATACTGGAACTGTCAAAACATCTATATTGATGGTTTTACAAAAGGTTTGAAAATTAAACCCGCAACGGGAACAGGATCAGATCCTGTTGCTAATCAAAATGTTGACAATGGCAATATTACTTTTAATCCAATATATTTTGGCGCTTCAATCACAACTCAATCAGAATATACTGGAACTAATACAACCTATCTTACAATAGACACCACAGCAGGAGCAGGCAATAGTGGAAATACTCCTGCATGGGCTACTGGTTGGACAAACGGATTATAATTTATACTTATGAAATGAAATAAATCCCTCTTTATGAGGGATTTTTTATTTGGCATTGTGTTTGCTATGAAAAAATTAATTACCTTTACAACCAATTTTAGTTTTGCATGAAAAAAAAATACTTTTATATTATTTTTCTTATAACAATTTTGTTTTCTTTTAGCTTAAATGCACAAGAAAACAAATCGGTTACAGCTGCAAAAAATCAAGAACCTACAATTGAAGGATTATCTATTTACCCTAACCCTGTTAATTCAGGAAAAATTTTTATTACTACCAAATCGTCATTAGACAAAAAAGTTGAAATTTTTAATGTTCTTGGGAAAAAAGTACTAGAAACCGTTATTACTTCTAAAGAAGTAAATGTGAGTACTTTATCTCCAGGAGTTTATTTTATTAAAATAAAAGAAGGTGAAGCATCTGCAACCAGAAAACTAATTATCAACTAGTTAATTAATTTGCACTGCTTAAAATTAATTATAAGTTAACACCTTATTTTTAGTTTAAAATTTAAAAACTATTTATCTTTGTAACATAATTCATAATTCTATAAAAATGAAAAAACTTTACACTTTATTATTAACTTTCGTTTTAAGTTCTTTGTCTTTTGGACAAACTATTTACTCTGAAAATATGGGAACTGGAACAGGAACCCTAGCAATTTCAGCTACTACTTTCCAAAATGCTAGCCCTATCACCTACTCTGGAACTGCAGACACAAGAGCCTCACTAGTTTCATCAGGTTATACTGGAGCTTCAGGAGGAAGAAATGTATTTATAACGAACACAGCTGGTAAATATTTCCAAGTTGACAACATTAACACTTCTGCATACTTAAGCACTGATATACAAATGTCATTTGGATATAATACTCCAAGCATATCTAATCCACAATTAGTTATTGAACAAAGTACAAATTCAGGAACAACATGGACTCCTATTACTTTTACTCCTAGTGCAACTGGTTGGAGTTTAATAACAATTTCTGGAGGACAAATTCCTTCTTCATCTTCACTTTCGCTAAGATTTACTCAACCTGCAGCTACAGATCAATTTAGAATTGATGATTTAAAATTAACAAATGTTTCTTCATCTTGTGCATTATCATTAAGTGCTGAAACTACAGCTTGTGTGGCTTCTACTATTGCATTAGATAATTATACAATTACTATTCCTTTCACTGGAGGCGGAACAGCTTCTTACACAATTACTACTTCTGGAACAGTAAGTGGCGACAACCCTTCATCAGTAGCAACAGGCAATATAGTAATAACTTTTGTTGAAAACTCTCCATACTTAGCAACTATAACAGGAGGAACTTGTAATTTTACAATTACAGGGAATTCTCCTGAATGTAAAACTGAAAACGCATTACCATACTACGAAGGATTTAATTACACTGTTGGAAATTCTCTTGGAAGCGAACAAAAATGGACAAATGTAAATTCTGGAGACAACATTGTTTCGGCTACAGGAAATTTATCATATACTGGATTAACAACGGCAGGAAATTCAATTTCTTTTGCTGCAGATGGAATTGATTGTTTTTCCCCAATAACATCAACAAATTCTGGTACCGTATATTACTCTTTCTTAATGAACATTAGTTCAATGGCAGGTGTTACTGATGCAAATGGTGGTTACTTGGCTGGTTTTGGAGAAACTAATACAAACTTAGGAGCTACTTTATGGACAAAAAGAGTTGATGATACCAACTTTAATTTAGGTATCGAAGTAAGAACTGCTAATGCTGCTAATACTACTTTTACATCTACAACATACCAAACAGGACAAACTTATTTCGTTGTTGTTGGTTATACTTTTAATCCAACAACAACTTCTGATGATGTTGTTAGTCTTTGGATTAACCCTGTTGTTAACAATCCTGAACCATCAGCTACTTTAACTGATACTCATGCTGCTACCGATTTATTAAATGTATCAAGATTTTTCTTTAGACAAGATTCAGCAACTGAAACTCCAGCAGTTCAAATTGATGAATTAAGAATAGGTACTGCTTGGGCTGATGTTGTTCCACAAGTTGCCGGTTTAGCAGACAACAACATCAATGGTTTAACAATGTATCCAAACCCATTAAAAGGAAATACATTATTTTTAACTTCAACTGCAAGTGCTGCAATGTCAGTTCAAATTTTTGACTTATTAGGTAAAGAGGTATTAAAATCTAATGTGATGAATAACACCGTAAACGTTTCTGGTTTAAATGCTGGTGTTTACTTGGTTAAAGTTACTGAAGAAGGCAAAACAGCTACAAGAAAATTAGTTATCCAATAATTAGATGCTGAACTGAATTCAGCATGACAAGAATAGAAAAAGCATCAACGAAAGTTGGTGCTTTTTTCATATAAATTATTACCCAAACAAACCTATTTATCCTAATAAATTCTATAATTTCAGACAGATTTCAACATAAAACAAAAATCTGCGAATCTGCGGTCAAAAGAACATTTCTTTCTATTTTTGCACCATGATTTCACAAGAAGACATTTTCCAAATTAACTCAAAGAAAGAATTTGAAAAAATTACTTTAAAAGTTTTTCGTCATCAATACGATACTAATTTGGTGTACCAACAATTTTGCAATTTCTTGAAAAAGGATAAAACCAATGTGAAATCGTTAATCGAAATTCCATTTTTACCGATTCAGTTTTTTAAAAGCCATTCCGTATTGAGTTCATCCGAAGCTATTCAACAAATCTTTACCAGTAGCGGCACAACCGGAATGCAAACCAGCAAACATTTAGTTACCGATGTTAGTTGGTACGAAATGAGTTATCGCTTAGGTTTTTCCGAATTCTATGGAAATATTGAAGATTATTGTATTTTAGCCTTGCTTCCATCCTATTTAGAACGCGAAGGTTCATCGTTAATTTACATGGTAGAAGATTTAATTCAAAGCAGCAATCATTCAGCTTCTGGATTTTATTTGAACAACTATGACGAATTAATTTCAAAACTAATTGAATTAGATAATTCAGGTCAAAATGTGATTTTAATTGGCGTAACTTATGCTTTATTGGATTTAATTGAGAAGCAAAAATTCCAATTAAAAAACACCATTATCATGGAAACTGGAGGTATGAAAGGCAAACGAAAAGAAATGATTCGCGAAGAATTGCATTCCATTTTATGCAACGGATTTGGTGTTTCAAAAATTCATTCCGAATATGGTATGACCGAATTACTTTCACAAGCGTATTCATTAGGTGATGGTATTTTCGAATGTCCACCTTGGATGCAAATTTTAGTTCGTGATACTGAAGATGCTTTAACTTATGTTTCCGAAGGAAAAACGGGCGGAATTAATGTGATTGATTTGGCTAATATCAATTCGTGTTCGTTTGTTGCTACTCAAGATTTGGGGAAAAAATATCCCAACCATTCTTTCGAAGTGTTGGGACGTTTTGATCATTCTGATATTCGTGGTTGCAACCTGATGGTTATTTAACCTTAATCACATAATAATTTTTCTTTCCTTTTTGCAATAACAAAAATTGATTGTTGATTAAATCCTCTTTTGTAATGATTTTATCTTCCCCAACTTTTTCCTTGTTTAAGGAGATTGAGTTTTGTTTCAATTCTCTACGCGCATCACTATTAGAAGCTAAGAAATTCGTTTTTGCTGCCAAAGCTGCAATCATATCCAAACCAGCATTCAAATCTTCCATTGAAATCTCAGCTTGAGGAACACCATCAAAAACTTCTAAAAA
>NZ_CALBSN010000071.1 GCF_937967675.1 uncultured Flavobacterium sp.
TAGTGGGTTTTCATGATTTTCTTTCGGTATTGATTTCGGGTCATGATGTATTGGTTAAAACCTCATCTAACGACCAACATTTATTAAAATTTTTAGCGAAATATTTGATTACTATTGAGCCAAAACTTAACTCAAAAATAACGTTTGTGGAAGGCAAATTAGAAGGTTTTGATGCTGTAATTGCTACTGGAAGCAACAACACAGCGCGTTATTTTGAATATTATTTCAAAGAGAAACCGAGTATTATTCGTAAAAATAGAAATTCGGTTGCGGTTTTAAATGGAACGGAATCGCATGAAGATCTATTGGGTTTAGGAGAAGATATTTTTAGATATTTTGGTTTGGGATGTCGTAATGTTTCTAAACTTTTTGTTCCAAAAGGATATACTTTTGAAGCCTTCTTTAAAGCGATGTACGAATATCGTGATGTGATTCACTACGAAAAGTATGCGAATAATTACGATTACAACAAAGCGGTTTTCTTAATGAGTAATTTCCAAATTCTTGACAATGAATTCATGACTATAAAAGAAGATTCAAGTTACTCATCTCCTATTTCATCGGTATTTTATGAATTCTATGAGAATTTAGAAAATGTTAAGTCTCGTCTACAAAATGACGCAGACCAAATTCAGTGTATTGTATCTAAAGATTTGATTCCTAATTCAGTAGCTTTTGGTCAAACCCAACAACCAAAACTTTGGGATTATGCTGATAATGTAGATACTTTGGCATTTTTAAATAGCTTGAAATGAAATTTGTTGTAAAAACAGCATCTAGATCAATTGAAAATTTTTGGTTTATTGTGTTCTTTATACTTTACGGGATTTCTGTATTCACATTAAATAATTTTATAAAACTAGATAAGCTTGGATTATTCGTCTTTTTTGTTTTATTCCTTATCCTATTTCTGCCACTATTTTACTATTTAAATAAAAGAACGGGCGAAGGTATTATGGAATGGACGCTATCTGAAAGCGGTTTAAACATGAAATGGATTAAAACCGACTTTATAACTGATAATGAAGCAATAAACTTAGATTGGAAAGAAATAGATCGTATACAATCAACCGATATAACGAGTATTGGATATGGAGGTGAACTTGGTGAAAATTTAATTATAACTACAATTTCAGGTAAAAAAATTCAAATTAGACATTTAGTAAAAGCGAAAGATGATTTTTTTGCTTTCAAAAACAATCTTTACTTATTTAATAAAAAAAAGGACAAATAATTATTAATTTATAATTTTTACAAAAGAATTTTAACTAAATCGTTTTTGTTAATAACATCTCATAATTATTGTAGCATTTAAGTCATTTTTTTATTTAAGAATTCCGAAATTTGACCTTTAAATAAATAACTACAATGAAAAAACACAACTACAGTGCAGGTCCATGTATACTTCCTCAAGAAGTATTTGAAAAATCGGCACAAGCTATTTTAGATTTCAACAACTCCGGATTATCTATTTTAGAAATTTCACACCGTAGTAAAGATTTCGTAGCTGTAATGGACGAAGCTAGAGCCTTAGTTTTAGAACTTTTAAACTTAGAAGGAAAAGGGTACGAAGTATTATTTTTAGGTGGTGGAGCAAGCATGCAATTTTTAATGGTACCCTACAATTTAATGAAAGTTGATGGAAAAGCAGCTTATTTAGACACAGGAACTTGGGCAAGCGGCGCTATCAAAGAAGCAAAACTTTTTGGAGAAACGGTTGTTGTAGCCTCATCAAAATCAGAAAATTACAATCACATTCCAAAAGATTATAGCGTTCCTGCTGATGCAAATTATTTTCACTGCACAAGTAACAATACCATTTTTGGAACCCAAATGAAATCATTTCCAGAAGTGAATGTTCCTTTAGTATGTGACATGAGTTCGGATATTTTTTCACGTGTATTAGATTTTTCAAAATTTGATTTAATCTATGCGGGAGCTCAAAAAAATATGGGACCAGCTGGAGCAACATTAGTAGTGGTAAAAACTGAAATCTTAGGAAAAACAGGAAGAATGATTCCAAGTATGTTAGATTACCAACAACATGTTTCTAAAGAAAGTATGTACAATACACCACCAGTATTTCCAGTATACGCATCGCTTTTAACCTTACAATGGTTGAAAAAATTAGGTGGAATAGCAGCTATTGAAAAAATCAATGAAGCTAAAGCAAATCTACTTTACAACGAAATCGACCGCAATCCATTATTCAAAGGAACTGCCGCTAAAAAAGACAGAAGTAATATGAATGTTACGTTCTTATTAAATGATGAAGCACATCAAGAAAAATTTGACAGCATGTGGAAAGCAGCTGGAATTTCTGGTTTAGCTGGACATCGTTCGGTTGGTGGATATAGAGCTTCGATGTATAATGCTTTACCTATTGAAAGCGTTCAGATTTTGGTTGATGTAATGAAAGAATTAGAAAATAAAATTTAATAATTAGTGACTAGTAAATAGTAACTAGCATAAAAAATAAAAATAAAATGAAAGTTTTAGCAAACGACGGAATTTCAAAAAGTGGCATCAAAGCTTTAGAAAAAGGAGGTTTTGAAGTAATCACTACTAAAGTAGCTCAAGAACAAGTAGCTAACTTTATCAATACAAACGATGTAAAAGTTTTATTGGTTCGTAGTGCTACAAAAGTCAGAAAAGATATCATTGATGCTTGTCCAGGATTAAAAATCATTGGTCGTGGAGGTGTTGGAATGGACAATATTGATGTGGCTTATGCTCGTGAAAAAGGATTACACGTAATCAATACACCTGCTTCGTCATCTGAAAGTGTGGCGGAATTGGTTTTTGCTCATTTATTCACTGGAGTAAGATTCTTACACGATGCGAATAGAAACATGCCATTAGAAGGTGATACTAATTTCGACGGATTGAAAAAAGCCTATGCAAACGGAATTGAACTAAGAGGAAAAACCATTGGAATTATTGGATTTGGACGTATTGGTCAAGCAGTTGCAAAAATGGCTTTAGGATTAGGAATGAAAGTAATTGCTGCCGATAAATATGTAAGCGAAGCGGTAATTCGTGTGGATTTCTATAACGGACAATTTATCAATGTGGAGATTGTTACAGAATCTCTTGAAGATGTAATCAAACATTCTGATTTTATTACGTTACACGTTCCAGCGCAAGAGGGTTATGTAATTGACAAAGAAGAATTTCAATTAATGAAAGACAATGTAGGAATCGTAAATTGTGCTCGTGGTGGCGTAATCAATGAAGTAGCTTTAATTGAAGCTTTAGATGAAGGAAAAGTATTATTTGCTGGTTTAGATGTTTTTGAAAACGAACCTAACCCAGAAATTCAAATTCTTATGCATTCTAAAATCTCCTTGACCCCTCATATTGGTGCAGCAACTATGGAAGCACAAGATAGAATTGGAACTGAATTAGCTGAACAAATTATTAGCTTATTAAAGAATAATTAAAGTTATATATTTTTCTAATGTTAAAAGCATCGATTAAATCGGTGCTTTTTTTTATCTTTATACTCTCAAATTCATAAGTAAATGAAACAATTTCTAATACTATTAATCACTTCATCAATGCTTTTATTAGCCTGTAAAACTTCTCAGGAAAATAAAACATTTGATAAGATCCAAAAAATAGAAAACGATACCATTAGAATTGCAAATGATAAAATTGAATACGAAGTCATAATAATTGACCCTGGATTTAGTTCTTGGTTTAATGGTCATGCTAAACCAAAAAATTATTATTCACAAAATTATCTGGAATCACACAATAGAATTTGGGTTTCTGAATGGAATAGACGAGCAATGCTACCGCTACAATATAACCCTAATCTATATGAAATGACTATAGATTATCAAACTAATATTGATTATGGATATGATGTTAATTATATGTTATATTACTACTTAGTCTATTTTCAAATTACAAATAAACAACAGCTAGGAGGTTATACTCCCCGAATTTAATTTATGAAAAAACTCAAAGAGCGTTGGAATGTTACTTCCAATTGGCAATTAACACTAATCTTTATTGTATTTGCAATAACAGGCTCAACAGCAGCTTATCTTTCAAAACCATTAACAGACTTTCTTAGTATTACTAAAGATAATCTATCTCTTTGGATTTATTGGCCCATCAGGTTAATAATTATATTTCCAGCTTATCAAGTATTACTTGTTTTAATTGGCGCTTTATTTGGACAGTTTAATTTCTTTTGGGAGTTTGAAAAGAAGATGCTTGGCAAAATGAAATTAGGTTTTATAGGAGAATATATAGATTCTAAACTAAAAAAGGAGCAATAAAGCTCCTTTTTTTATTCCTGTCCTGTTCCGCCTTTGATGACGTAAGTGTAAAACCAAGTTATAGTAAATGTTGGTACAAAATCTATAAATGGAACCCATTCTTCAATAAAGCCAAAAAAACCAGCTAATTTCCCAATTGTTCCTCTATACATTGTCATTAATAATATCCCTGATATGGGTGCCCAAACTAAATCGGTCACTTCTGCAAAAATAGGAAGCACATAAGACAACATTCCAATTCCGTCAAACAATAAACTCAAAATTAATTTCGAGGTTTTATCACTCTTTACGGGTTGAATTGAATTATTAATTGTTTTTTCTATCATTTTTATTTTGTAAATTCCATTATGAATGTACAAAATAGATGCCAAATTATTCTTTGTGAATCATTTTATAGAAATCGTCGCGGAATTCTTTTTGATTGAAAACACCACCATATTGTAAAGTTGAAGTATAACTGCTTTCATCTTTAATACCTCGACTTGATACACACAAATGCGTTGCTTCCATCACCACAATAACGTTATCTGTTTCTAAAACTGATTTCAATTCGTTGAAAATTTGCATAATCATTCGTTCTTGTACTTGTGGACGTTTTGCGTAATAATCTACGATACGATTCAATTTTGACAAACCAATAACTTTTCCAGAAGAGACGTAACCAATATGCGCTTTTCCAACAATCGGCAAAAAGTGGTGTTCGCAAGTAGAATTGAAGCTAATATTCGCCTCAACCAACATTTTATCATACTGATACGAATTATCAAAAACCGAAATCTTTGGCTTGTTCGCTGGATTCAATCCCGAAAAAATTTCTTGCACAAACATTTTTGCCACACGATGCGGTGTTCCTTGCAAACTATCATCGGTTAAATCTAAACCTAATTCTTTCATGATGATTTCAAAATGGTGTTCAATAACTTCCATCTTTTCCGCATCTGATTTATAAAAAGCATCTGGTCGTAACGGGGTTTCAACCGATGTCATTTGGTGATTATCACCGATAATGTCGAATATTTCTTTTTCAATAGTAGTGTTCATAGCAATTTTTCCCTTCTATTTTAATTTCGATTTATAATATTTGCGCAATTTTTCTAATTTCGGTGCAATCACCATTTGGCAATAGCCTTGACTTGAATTCTGATTGTAATAATTTTGATGATAATCTTCAGCAGGATAAAAAATAGTAGCCGATGATACTTTTGTCACAATCTTTTTATCGTACAACTTTTCTTTTTCTAATAATTGAATGTAG
The DNA here is from genome assembly GCF_937967675.1 of uncultured Flavobacterium sp. Taxonomy (GTDB): domain Bacteria; phylum Bacteroidota; class Bacteroidia; order Flavobacteriales; family Flavobacteriaceae; genus Flavobacterium. The sequence continues at coordinate 5,548 of NZ_CALBSN010000071.1, forward strand.
TTTTCCGCTTTTGTTTTTTGAGCTTCTGAATGATAGAAAATGGCACTTCTGTATTGTGTTCCCACATCAGCTCCTTGACGATTTAATGTTGTTGGATCGTGAGTTCCAAAGAAAACTTCTAATAAATCTTCATACGCCACTTCATTTGGATTAAACGTAATTTGAATGGCTTCTGCATGACCTGTTTCTCCTGTACAAATATCTTTGTAGGTTGGATTAACCGTTTTCCCACCAATATATCCCGAAACTACTTTTTCAACCCCTTTTATTTCTAAGAAAACTGCTTCGGTACACCAAAAACAGCCTCCAGCAAATGTTGCAACTTCCATACCTTCTTTCACTTTTACTTTAATCGGTTCTTTAAATTCCTCTTTTACTACTGGTTTTTCTTTAGCTGTACACGAACTAAAAACAAAACTCAAAACCAATGATACCGCTTTAATTGCATTTCTCATAAATGTATCGGTTATTTTGTTTAACAAATTTACTAAAAAATTAAACACAAAATCTAATTTAACTAAACTTTATTATTTGAAATACGCGAATAGATGTACAATAGTTTTTTTATTAGCCAAAAATCTTTGTTTCTTTGTAGAAATGTTTGGTTATGATTACAGCTAAAAATCTACATAAATATTACGATTCGCTTCATGTTTTAAAAGGAGTGGATTTGCACATAAAAAAAGGAGAAATCGTTTCTATTGTTGGTGCTTCAGGCGCTGGAAAAACGACTTTACTTCAAATTTTAGGTACTTTAGATTTACCTGCAAAACAAAACAATACGATTTTAGAAATAAATGGAGCATCTGTTTTGAATTTAAAAGACAAAGAACTTTCTAAATTTCGTAACCAACATTTGGGATTCATTTTTCAATTTCACCAATTATTACCGGAATTCACAGCTTTAGAAAATGTTTGTATTCCAGGATTTATAGCCAATCGTGATAAAAAAGAAGTAGAAACCGAAGCAAAAAAAATACTTTCCTATTTAGGGTTAGCCGAAAGAACACATCACAAACCCAGCGAACTTTCAGGTGGTGAACAACAACGTGTTGCAGTTGCGAGAGCTTTAATCAACAAACCAGCCGTTATTTTTGCCGATGAACCATCTGGAAATTTAGATACGCATACGGCCGAAAACTTACACGAATTGTTCTTCAAACTACGTGATGAATTCGGACAAACCTTCGTAATTGTTACACATAACGAAGAATTAGCCAATATGGCAGATAGAAAATTAACGATGGTAGATGGGAATATTGTAAGTTCTTAAGATGACACAATCCGAGTTAAAAGAATTTCTTGATGAAAAAGTTGAGTTGTACAACAATCCCAATTTCATTGAAAGCGACCCGATTCAAATTCCACATTTGTATTCTTTGAAAGAAGATATTGAAATTGCTGGATTTTTAGCCGCCACTATTGCTTGGGGAAATCGGAAAATGATTATCAACAATGCTAAGAAGATGATGGACTTGATGGGAAATTCACCTTATGATTTTGTCATGAATTATTCGGAATCGCAATTAGAATCATTAGAAAATTTCGTGCATCGTACTTTTAACGGAAAGGATTTTGTCGGATTTATAAAAGGATTAAAACACATTTATCAAAATCATAACGGATTAGAAGCGGTTTTCTCGAAACAAAATCCAACGATGCAACATACGATTTCGGAATTTAAGCAATTGTTTTTTGAAATTCCGCATTTGTCCAGAACTGAAAAACACATTTCAGATCCTTTAAGTGGTTCGGCTGCAAAGAGAATCAACATGTAATTACGGGTAATTAGTGTGGTAGAAATATTAAATCATTAATTGTAAATTTGAGGCATTAATAGACACAAATATACATATGTTTTTGAGTACTTTAGAACTTAAAGAGTTTTTAGATAGTAAGGTTAATCAATTCAATACAATCGACTTTATTGAACCTGACCCAATAAGTGTACCACATCGTTACTCTTTTAAACAAGATGTTGAAATAGCCAGCTTTCTGGCATCCTCCATTGCTTGGGGTAATCGTAAAATAATTACTAAGAATGGTCATCGAATGATGGATTTATTAGGAAACTCACCTTACGATTTTGTAATTTCACATAAAGAACATCAACTTAAACGACTTGAATCATTTGTACATCGTACTTTTAATGGTGAAGATTTTATATACTTCATAAAAGCATTAAAACACATTTATACTAATCATAATGGTTTAGAATCAATTTTTATTAAACACCAAACTCTTGATTCATTACAACCAGCAATTCATGAGTTAAATAAAATTTTCTTTGAAATTGAACATCCACAAAGAACAAGAAAACATGTCGCTGACCCTATGAAAGGAAGTGTTGCTAAGAGAATAAATATGAGCCTAAGGTGGTTATGTCGCAAAGACAACAAAGGAGTAGATTTTGGAATTTGGGATATTAATCCAGCTAAGCTTTCATGTCCATTAGATGTACATTCGGGAAATGTGGCACGAAAATTAGGATTGCTAAAACGCAAAACCAACGATGTAAAAGCACTCGAAGAACTAGATAAATCTCTAAGAGAACTAGACCCAATAGACCCAGTTAAATACGATTTTGCTTTATTTGGATTGGGAATTTTTGAGAGTTTTTAATTACTTTTCAAAACACTCCGTAATATCAAACCAAAACACTCTTTCAATAATATCCCCATCACTCATGTAGTGATGAATGGTTATTTTATCGTACTTTTTATCATCTTCATATATCAATGATTGTTCAGCTTTATCCCAATGGACATCATCAAGAATATTGGTAATACAAATAATTTCAAAGGATGTGAACCTGTAAGCAAAATTGGTTTGTATTATTATGGCTCTATCATAAATAATATTCAATTATCTAACTTATTAAAGAATTTCCAAATAATTAATTATATATTTGGATTTAAGAAAAAATATACAATGTATCTATGGATATTATAAAATTTGAAAAATTAATTCAAGAATTCAGTAAGTTACCGAAGGCTGAAGTTGTACTGCCTACATATTTAGAAATAGCTGGTCAGCCTCATTTTGAAAATGTTTGTAGTAATATTTTAGCCTATTTTTTTAATACCAATGAAAGTCATGGTTTACAAGATTTAGTATTAAAGTCCTTTATTGAATGCTATGATGAATCATTGTTAGGTAAATTTGACATTGAAACTATTCAAATTAAACGTGAATTATATATAGATGAACAAAAGAGAATTGACATTGTCATTGAGTGCAATGAACTTGTGATTACAATAGAAAATAAAATCTATCACATTCTTAATAATGAGCTTAAAAAATACGAAGAAGAAATTTATAAACTATATCCTGACAAAAAAACACATTCTCATTTTATTGTCCTGTCATTAAAAGAAGAAAAACCTAACATACCTTTTATTTCAATTACATATGACAAATTCTTTCAAAAGCTAAAGCAAAATTTAGGGGTATATTTTGTAACTACAAATAATCAATATACAACATTCTTAATTGATTTTATACAAACGATTGAAAATCTTACCAAAATGAAAATACATAATAAACATTTTCTCGATTTCTACATTCAAAATAAAGTTGAAATTAATGAATTAATTAAAGAAAATAATGAGCTTGAAAATTCATTATCGAAAAAAGTTAAAGGTTTATCTTCGCTATTAGAAATTTATAATGAAGAACAATTAAATAATAAAGTTAAGTTTTCTAATATATTTATTTGGGCCAAAAATACTATTGTATTAGAATTTAATATTGAACAAAAAATGGTTTGGTTGCCTATTCATTTTGAGTTTGATAGAATGACAATACTTCTTTATGTAAGAAAAAATAGAAAAAACAATATTTCTGAAAATGATGAGATACTTGAAAGACTATATATTAAAAAAAACAAATATTCATTTAAGAGAAATGATGATAATCGATTAGTAATACTTGAAAAAGAAATAAAATTTAATGAGATTAATGATGAAGAATTTGTTCACCAAATAAATCAAATAATTTCCGAAATAAGAGTTGTTTAATTTTTAAAAATATTTCATGCACTACCTCTCCAAATCCGATTTCAAGGTTGCTCAAACTTGTCCAACCAAGCTGTATTACAAGAAGAATAAATATCCAAGTTTAAATGAGGAAA
>NZ_CALBSN010000072.1 GCF_937967675.1 uncultured Flavobacterium sp.
TAATGATGCCACACATTGAGCGTTCGACTTTCCCTTGGAACTGGGCACATTATCCTGAACGTGGACAAAAAGACGAAGTTTCACCATGGCTAGAAGCATTTGTGAATGCTAGAAAGTGGATTGAAAATAAAAAATAATATACCCAAACTTTATAAAAAAGCATCTTTTAATTAAGGTGCTTTTTTTGTACTATTGTGTAAAATAAAAAAACGATGTGGTTTGTCATTCTAAGTGTAATTTGTAGTGTTTCTGTTGGGATATTTTTAAAAGTAGCCAAACGATTTCAATTGAATATATTTGAAATCATTACGTTTAATTATTTTTCGGCTTTACTCCTCACCTATTTTACTTACCACCCTGAATTAACTTTCCAAGAAAAAACGATTCCATATTCACTTTTTATTGGATTAGCTATTTTATTGCCAATTGTATTTTTAATTCAAGCCAAATCAATAAAAGAAGTTGGAATCGTAAAAACAGATATTGCCCAAAGATTATCATTATTTATTCCGTTAACCGCTTCTTACTTTTTATTTAATGAAACGTTTAGTCAATTGAAAATTATTGGTTTTATAGTTGGATTTTCTGCCATATTCTTCACTTTGAATAAAAAATCAGAAAGTAAATCAGATAATTGGGTTTATCCTTTATTGGTTTTATTGGGATTTGGAATTATTGACATTCTATTTAAGAAAGTTGCCGTTTTTAGTGATTTTAGTTTCACAACTTCCCTATTCATCATTTTTTGTGGTGCTTTTATAATTTCAATTTTATTCCTAATTGGAAAAATTCTGGTTCAAAAAGAAAAATTAGAATTTAAAAATATACTTTGGGGATTGGCTTTAGGGATTTTAAATTTCGGAAACATACTCTTCTATTTAAAAGCACACAAAGCTTTATCCGAAAATCCGTCAACAGTATTTGCCGGAATGAATATGGGCGTAATTATTTTAGGAAGTTTAGCAGGAATCCTACTTTTTAAAGAAAAAATGACTAAATGGAACTATTTAGGAATTTTACTTGCTATAATTTCAATAATTTTCATAACATTTTCATAATTTTATTAAAATTAGTAGGCAAGCATAGTATTTTATTTTTATTAAAATACTAACTAATAGATTATCAATTATTTAAAAAATTGTTTAATTAACTTTATTTTTATAATTTGCATAAAATAATAATTGCGAATTATGAAGAATATAACACGCTTATTTGACTTTCCTTACCACCAATTAGAAAAGTATAATTTAAAGGATGCTTTAGTTACAAAATATGACGGACAGTGGATTAAAACATCTACTCAGGAATATTTAGACAAAGCCAACGCTATTTCAAGAGGATTACTTCGATTAGGAGTAAATAGAAATGATAAAATAGCTATCATTTCGTCTAACAATAGAACAGAATGGCATATAACAGATATTGGTGTATTACAGACAGGAGCGCAAACTGTTCCAATGTATCCTACAATTTCTGCTGAAGATTATGAGTACATTTTGAATCACTCAGAATCGCAATATGTTTTTGTATCTGACCTTGAAGTATATGAAAAATTACAAAGCATTAAATCTAATGTTCCATCTTTAAAAGATGTTTATTCTTATAATGACATCGTTGGATGCAAAAGTTGGAAAGAAATCTTAGAATTAGGTAGTGATGATTCTAATCAAGATGTTGTTGAAGATAGAAAAAATAATGTTGCTACAACTGATTTAGCAACGATTATCTATACTTCTGGAACAACAGGAAGACCAAAAGGTGTTATGTTATCACACCAAAATATTGTTTCCGATGTTTTAATGAGTGCTCCAAGAGTTCCTTTAAGAGCTGGGGACACAAGAGCGTTAAGCTTCCTACCTATTTGTCACATCTTTGAAAGAATGTTGACGTATTTGTACCAATATTATGGTATATCGATTTACTTCGCTGAAAGTATTGAAAAAATTTCAGATAACTTAAAAGAAGTAAAACCTCACGTAATGTCAGTTGTTCCTCGTTTACTAGAAAAAGTTTATGACAAAATCTACGCTAAAGGAGCTGATTTAACAGGCATCAAAAAAGCCCTTTTCTTCTGGGCTTTAGATTTAGGAATGGAATACAAACCTTATAAACAAAACGGTGCATTCTACGAATTCAAATTAAAAATTGCGCGTAAATTAATTTTCTCGAAATGGCAAGAAGGTTTAGGTGGCGAATTAGAATTACTAGTTTCGGGAAGCGCTGCTTTACAAACAAGACTCACCAAAGTATTCTGTGCGGCTAATATTCCAGTTATGGAAGGTTACGGTTTAACAGAAACCTCTCCAGTAATCTCAGTAAACGACATGAGAAATGGTGGGTTCAGAGTAGGAACCGTTGGAAAAATTTTAAATGGAGTTGAAGTTAAAATTGCAGAAGATGGCGAAATCTTATGTAAAGGTCCAAATGTAATGATGGGGTATTACAAAGACGAAACTCAAACTGCAGATGTTTTAAAAGATGGTTATTTCCATACGGGTGATATTGGTGAAATCGATTCTGATGGTTTCCTAAAAATTACCGATCGTAAAAAAGAAATGTTCAAAACTTCTGGTGGAAAATATGTAGCTCCTCAGATTTTAGAAAATGCTTTCAAACAATCTCGTTTCATAGAGCAAATTATGGTAATTGGTGATGGCGAAAAAATGCCAGCCGCTTTTATTCAACCTAATTTCGAATTTGTTAGAGAATGGGCACATCGCCATCATGATTTAAATGTTGGAGCTTCTAATGAAGAATTGTGCGCTAATTCAAAAGTTATAGAGAGAATTCAAGAAGAAATTGATCACTGTAACGAAAAATTTGGTAACTGGGAAAAAGTAAAACGTTTTGAACTTACACCAGATATTTGGACTATCGATGCAGGTCACTTAACACCAACTATGAAATTAAGACGTAAAATTATCAAAGAAAAATATTCTGATTTATATCAAAAGATATATGGATAATTTTTTTAAAGCCCACAAATAGTGGGCTTTACTTTATATAAATGTTAAATTTTACAAAAAAAAAAAAAATACTATGCGTGCATAGTATTTTTTTTTATATTTGAAAAAGTTTTGATTATATAATGTATGAAAGATAAAACGATAGATTATGCATTACGTACAACTTGGCAAGCGGTTGCCCGAATGTATAATGAAGAAGCTGCAAAATATGGTGCTACAATGGCAACGGGTTTTGCATTGTTAAGTATTGATAGAGAAAAAGGCTCTCCTTCTACAACTTTAGGTCCTAAAATGGGAATGGAAGCAACAAGCTTAACAAGAACCTTAAAATCAATGGAAGAACGAGGTTTGATTACTCGCAAAAAAAACCCAACCGATGGTAGAGGTGTAATAATTCAATTGACAAAAGAAGGGAAAGAAAAAAGAGAACTTTCTAAAGAAACTGTACTTCGTTTTAATGAAGCGGTAAAACAACATGTGAGTGAAGAAAAATTACAACACTTTATGGAAGTTGCTGAAATTATAAACGAATTGATTGCAGACAAAAAAATCTATAACGACAAATAAAACAACAAACCTATAAACATGAAACGTACTATTAAAAAAGTTGCTGTTATTGGTTCCGGAATTATGGGAAGTGGAATCGCTTGCCATTTTGCTAACATTGGGGTTGAAGTCTTATTATTAGACATCGCTCCAAATGAATTAACCGAAGCCGAACAGAAAAAAGGACTAACTCTGGAAAGTAAATCTGTTAGAAACCGATTAGTGAATGATCATTTAGCTAACGCTTTAAAATCTAAGCCTTCTCCTATTTATCATCCAAGTTTTGCTTCAAGAATTACTACAGGTAATACTACTGATGATATGTCGAAAATTGCAACTGTAGATTGGATTATCGAAGTAGTTGTAGAACGTTTAGACATCAAGAAAATTGTTTTTGAACAAGTTGACAAATATAGAAAACCAGGAACTTTAGTTACTTCAAATACTTCTGGTATTCCTATTCAATTTATGAGCGAAGGAAGAAGCGACGATTTTCAACAACATTTCTGTGGAACACACTTCTTTAATCCTGCTCGATACTTAAAGTTATTTGAAATTATTCCTGGACCAAAAACATCGCAAGAGGTATTAGATTTCTTGAATGGTTATGGTGAAAAATTCTTAGGAAAAACTTCAGTTGTAGCAAAAGATACTCCAGCTTTTATTGGAAATAGAATTGGAATCTTCGGAATTCAAAGTTTGTTCCACCAAGTGGCAGCAATGGGATTAACGGTTGAAGAAGTAGATAAATTAACTGGACCAGTAATTGGTCGTCCAAAATCGGCAACTTTTAGAACAGTTGATGTAGTTGGTTTAGATACTTTGGTTCACGTGGCTAATGGAATTTATGAAAATTGTCCAAACGACGAAGCACATGAATTATTCAAACTTCCTGAATTTGTTAACAAAATGATGGAAAACAAATGGTTAGGAAGTAAAACCGGACAAGGTTTCTACAAAAAAGAAGGTAAAGATATTCTAACTTTAGATTTAGATACATTAGAATATAGAGCCAATAAAAAAGCATCTTTTGCAACTTTAGAATTAACCAAAACTATTGAAAAACCAATCGATAGATTCAAAGTTTTAGTTACAGGAAAAGACAAAGCAGGAGATTTCTATAGAAAAAACTTCGCTTCAATGTTCCAATATTGTTCAAATAGAATTCCTGAAATCACAGATGCGTTCTACAAAATCGACGATGCTATGAAAGCTGGTTTCGGTTGGGAAAACGGTCCATTCGAAATTTGGGATGCTATAGGAGTTGAAACAGGAATCGAATTAATGAAAGCGGAAGGATACCAACCTGCTTCTTGGGTAACGGATATGTTAGCTTCTGGAAACAATTCTTTTTATTCTGTAAAAGATGGAGCAACACACTTCTACTCTATCACAAACAAAAAAGTAGAGAAAATTCCAGGTCAAGATGCCTTCATTATCTTAAATAACATTCGCGAAAGCAAAAAAATATGGAACAACAGCGATGCAATCATTACCGATTTAGGTGATGGAATCATCAACTTAGAATTTACCTCTAAAATGAATTCTATTGGCGCTGGTGTTTTACAAGGAATCAACAAAGCTATTGATATTGCTGAAAAAGACTACAATGGTTTAGTAATTGGAAATCAAGGAGCTAATTTCTCTGTTGGAGCCAATTTAGGAATGATTTTCATGATGGCTGTCGAGCAAGAATATGACGAATTAAACATGGCAATCAAAATGTTCCAAGACACGATGATGCGTTGTCGTTATTCAGCAATCCCAGTTATCGCTGCTCCTCACGGAATGACATTAGGTGGTGGTTGTGAATTAACCATGCATGCTGACAGAGCGGTTGCCGCAGCAGAAACATACATCGGATTAGTAGAATTTGGTGTTGGAGTAATTCCTGGCGGTGGTGGTTCAAAAGAAATGGCATTAAGGGCATCTGATTTATTCCGTAAAAATGACGTGGAATTAAACGTTTTACAAGAATATTTCTTAACGGTTGGAATGGCTAAAGTAGCCACTTCGGCTTATGAAGCATTTGATACTGGCGTTTTACAAAAAGGAAGAGATATCGTTGTGGTAAACAAAGACCGTCAAATTGCTACTGCGAAACAAGTAGCGTTACAAATGTATGAACAAGGTTATACACAACCTGTAAGAAGAAAAGACATAAAAGTATTAGGTAAACAAGCTTTAGGTATGTTCTTAGTAGGAACTGACCAAATGGAAGCAGGTAAATACATTTCTGAACACGATAAAAAAATCGCTAACAAATTAGCTTATGTAATGGCTGGTGGTGATTTATCAGAGGCAACTTTAGTTTCTGAACAATATTTATTGGATTTAGAAAGAGAAGCATTTTTATCATTAACTGGAGAAAGAAAATCTTTAGAGAGAATTCAGTACATGTTAACCAAAGGGAAACCATTAAGAAACTAAGAAATGAGAACAGCATATATAGTAAAAGGATATAGAACAGCAGTTGGAAAAGCTCCAAAAGGGGTATTCCGATTCAAAAGACCTGACGAATTAGCAGCAGAAACCATCGAACACATGATGAAGGATTTGCCTGATTTCGACAAAGCACGTATTGATGATGTGATGGTAGGAAACGCCATGCCAGAAGCAGAACAAGGTTTGAACGTTGGACGTTTAATTTCATTAATGGGATTAAAAATCACCGATGTTCCTGGAGTTACAGTAAACAGATATTGTGCTTCTGGAGTAGAAACTATCGCAATGGCAATAGCTAAAATTCAATCCGGAATGGCAGATTGTATTATCGCTGGTGGTGCCGAAAGCATGAGTTATATTCCAATGGGAGGTTACAAACCAACACCAGATTACAAAGTTGCCGCTGCAGGTCATGAAGATTATTACTGGGGAATGGGATTAACGGCTGAAGCAGTTGCCAACCAATTCAACGTTTCTCGTGCTGATCAAGATGAGTTTGCTTACCAATCGCACATGAAAGCGTTAAAAGCGCAAGCAGAAGGTAAATTCGATAAACAAATTGCTCCTATCACAGTGGAACAAACGTTTATCAATGAAAACGGTAAAAAAGAAACCAAATCTTATGTAGTGAATAAAGACGAAGGTCCAAGAGCTGGAACTTCAGTAGAAGCTTTAGCTGGATTACGACCTGTATTCGCTGCTGATGGTTCGGTTACCGCTGGAAACTCTTCACAAATGAGTGATGGAGCAGCTTTCGTTTTAATCATGAGCGAAGAAATGGTAAAAGAATTGAACTTAGAACCAATTGCAAGAATGGTAAGCTACGCTGCTTCTGGTGTAGAACCAAGAATCATGGGTATTGGACCAGTTACTGCTATTCCAAAAGCATTAAAACAAGCGGGACTAAAACAAGATCAAATCGATTTAATTGAATTAAACGAAGCTTTCGCAGCACAATCATTAGCAGTTGTGAGAGAATTAGGTTTAAATCCTGAAATCGTAAACGTAAACGGTGGAGCTATCGCTTTAGGTCACCCACTAGGTTGTACTGGTGCTAAACTATCCGTTCAATTGTTTGACGAAATGCGCCTGAGAAACAGCAAATACGGAATCGTTTCCATGTGTGTTGGAACAGGTCAAGGTGCTGCAGGAATTTTTGAATTTTTAAAATAAAACTATAAAACTTAATAAGTTATGTCAGATATCATCAGAGGAGGACAATTCCTTGTAAAAGAAACAAAATGCGAAGACATCTTCACACCAGAAGACTTCAATGAAGAACAAATTATGATGCGTGATTCGGTTATCGAATTCGTAGACAAAGAGTTATGGCCAAACAAAGAGCGTTTCGAAAAGAAAGATTATGCACTTACAGAAGAAGTAATGCGTAAAGCAGGAGAACTTGGTTATTTAAGCGTTGCCGTTCCTGCTGCTTACGGTGGTATGGAAATGGGATTCATCAATACTGTTTTGGTTTGTGATTATATTTCGGGAGCAACAGGTTCGTTTTCAACTGCTTTTGGAGCGCACACTGGAATTGGAACTATGCCAATTACTTTATACGGAACGGAAGAACAAAAACAAAAATATGTTCCAAAATTAGCTTCAGGAGAATGGTTCGGTGCTTACTGTTTAACAGAGCCAGGAGCAGGATCTGATGCCAATTCAGGAAAAACAAAAGCCGTTCTTTCTGAAGATGGAACACATTATAAAATTACAGGTGGAAAAATGTGGATTTCTAATGCTGGATTCTGTAATGTATTTATCGTTTTTGCTAGAATCGAAGATGATAAAAACATCACGGGTTTCATCGTTGAGAATGATCCATCAAACGGAATCTCGTTAGGAGATGAAGAACACAAATTAGGAATTCGTTCCTCTTCTACTCGTCAGGTTTTCTTTAACGAAACTAAAGTTCCTGTTGAGAATATGTTAGCAGGTCGTGGCGAAGGATTTAAAATTGCGATGAATGCTTTGAATGTTGGACGTATTAAATTAGCTGCTGCTTGTTTAGAAGCACAAAGAAGAACAATTTCTGGAGCTGTTCAATATGCTAACGAAAGAGTTCAGTTTAAAACTCCTATTTCAAGTTTTGGAGCAATTCAAGCTAAAATTGCTGAAATGGCAACTAATGCATATGCTGGTGAAAGTGCAACGTATAGAGCGGCTGCAGATATTGAAAACAGAATTAATATTAGAGTAAGCGAAGGAAACTCGCACCAAGAAGCAGAATTAAAAGGTGTTGAAGAATTCGCAATCGAATGCTCAATCTTAAAAGTAGCAGTTTCTGAAGATGTTCAAAACTGTACGGATGAAGGTATCCAAATTTTTGGTGGTATGGGATTCTCAGAAGACGCTCCTATGGAAAGTGCTTGGAGAGATGCTCGTATCGCAAGAATTTACGAAGGAACTAACGAAATCAACAGAATGTTATCAGTTGGTATGTTAGTTAAAAAAGCAATGAAAGGTCACGTTGATTTATTAGGTCCAGCGATGGCTGTAGCTGAAGAGTTAATGGGAATTCCATCATTCGATGTTCCAGATTATTCAGAATTATTTGCTGAAGAAAAGGAAATGATTGCTAAATTGAAAAAAGTATTCTTAATGGTTGCGGGTGCTGCAGTTCAAAAATACGGAGCAGAATTAGAATCGCACCAACAATTGTTAATGGCTGCTTCTGATATCTTAATCGAAATCTACATGGCTGAAAGTACTATTCTTAGAACAGAGAAATTAGCTAAAAAAGAAGGCGAAGATAAAGTTCAGGAGCAAATTGCTATGGCAAAATTATACTTATATCATGCAGTAGATATCGTAAACCAAAAAGGAAAAGAAGGAATCGTTTCTTTTGCTGAAGGCGACGAACAACGTATGATGTTAATGGGATTAAAACGATTTACAAAATATACGAATATGCCAAATGTGGTAGCACTTCGTGAAAAAATTGCTGCAAAAATTATTAGCGAAAACAAATACGCTTTCTAATACAGCAATTAATTGGTTTAGTTTGTTTAAAAAAACCATTCGCCAAGGCGAATGGTTTTTTATTATTTTAAAATCTGAGCAGCATGTGCTTTTGTTTTTACATCCGAAATTACTTCTTCGATAATTCCGTTTTCATCAATTACAAAAGTGGTTCTGTGAATTCCATCATATTCTTTACCCATGAATTTCTTTGGTCCCCAAACACCAAATGCTTGAATCACCGATTTATCTTCATCCACTAATAACGGAAATGGTAACTCATATTTTTCAATAAACTTAGCTTGAGCTTTTGCACTATCGGCACTTACTCCTAACAAAGCGTAATTATTCGCTTGAAAACGAGCATAATTATCTCTTAAATCGCAAGCTTCTGCTGTACAACCTGGCGTACTTGCCTTTGGATAAAAGAAGACTACTAGTTTTTTTCCTTTGTAATCAGCTAATGTATGAGTAGCTCCATTTTGGTCTAATCCTGAAAAATTAGGAGCTTTATCTCCTGCTTTTAATGTTGTCATTTACTTATAGTTTTAAAATTAATTAGTCATAAGGTTAAAAAACAGATGATACAATGAATTTTGATATTGTACTTTTACTTTATAACTTTACGAATCAAATTTAGTTAAAAATGACCAAAAGCGAGAAGGTAACATTTGTTATAAATACGTTAAATGAATTATATCCTGAAATTCCAATTCCGTTAGACCATAAAGATCCCTACACTCTACTGATTGCCGTGTTACTTTCTGCACAATGTACTGATGTTCGCGTAAATCAAATTACGCCAATTTTATTTGCGAAAGCAGATAATCCGTTTGATATGGTAAAAATGAGTGTAGAAGAAATTAAAGAAATCATTCGCCCGTGTGGATTATCGCCAATGAAATCGAAAGGAATTCACGGTTTATCAGAAATTTTAATTGAAAAATATAATGGCGAAGTACCGCAAAGTTTTGAAGCTTTGGAAGCGTTGCCTGCTGTGGGTCACAAAACAGCAAGTGTGGTAATGAGTCAGGCTTTTGGTGTTCCGGCATTTCCTGTTGATACACATATTCATCGATTGATGTATCGTTGGGGATTAACCAATGGTAAAAACGTACAACAAACCGAGAAAGATGCCAAACGTATTTTCCCAGAGGAATGTTGGAACGATTTGCACTTACAAATCATTTGGTACGGACGTGAATATTCTCCTGCTCGTGGTTGGAATTTAGAGAAAGATATTATCACGAGAACGATTGGAAGAAAAAGTGTTATTAATGAAATTAAAAAATAAATGGCATCAAGAAGCATAAATCATATGATCTTTGCTGGTGTTTACCCACATTACATAAACAAGGCTGAGAAAAAGAATCGCACGAAAGTGGAAGTCGATGAAATTATTTGTTGGTTAACGGGTTACACACTAGAAAGACTTCAAAACCAAATAGACACAAAAGTAGATTTTGAAACTTTTTTTGAGCAAGCACCAAAATTAAACGAAAACGTTTCTAAAATTACAGGTGTTATTTGTGGTTATAGAATTGAAGAAATTGAAGATCCATTAATGAAAAAAGTACGTTATTTGGATAAGTTAATTGATGAATTAGCGAAAGGGAAAGCACTGGAAAAGATTTTAAGAAAATAAAAAAATGCCTCAAAGAGATTTGAGGCATTTTCCTTAATTAGCGATAATTTCAAAACTTGAATTTCCTACTTTATGAATACTCAATGCTTTTGAATAATTGAGTAAAAACGTAATCGTTTCTTTTTTAGGTTTCATTTCTTGAGTCGCTAATTTTTTCTTAGAGTAAAGTTTTGCCATTTATTATATTTTGGTTTATAACATGATAACGACAAAAGTTTCCTTTTAGTATTAATTAGTCAAAACAATTTGATTTTTTTCAATTATTTTTCTCAAATTCAACAAAGCATATCGCATTCTACCTAAGGCTGTATTAATACTAACACCTGTTAAATCAGCTATTTCCTTAAAACTTAAATCTTGATACATACGCATTATTAAAACTTCTTTTTGATCTTGCGGAAGTTCATCTAATAACTTTATCAAATCCATTTCTACTTGTTCAGATATAATTTGTCCTTCAATATTCAAACTATTATCTGTCATGTAGTTGAAGATAGAATACTCATCCGTTTCACGTTGGTAAGGCATTTTTTTTGCTTTTCTATAATGGTCAACTACCAAATTATGAGCAATTCGCATTACCCAAGGCAAAAATTTTCCTTCTTCGTTATACGACTGTGATTTCAACGTTTTAATTACCTTAATAAAAGTATCTTGAAAAATATCGTCTGATAAATCTCTGTCGTTTATTTTAGAATAAATAAATCCGTAGATTTTTGATTGATGTCTTTCAATCAATGAAGCTAAAGCAGATTCATCTCCACTTATATAATTCTTCACCAAAACTGCATCAGGAAGTATAAGATTAGCCATAAAAATACCTTTTAGTTAATTAAAGTCGGGTTCTAAAAAGTATTTTTATTGTATAGGCAATCGTGTTTTTGAGATTAATAAACCAAATTTAACATAAAATTTAATTAAAAAACAAATTTCAGATAAAAATTTAACACTTTGAATGCAATAAAAAAGAAAAATGCTCACAAAATTGGATTCTGTAAGCATTTTGAATTGAAAGATTTTAATTTATAATAATTTTTTTAATTCCTTTTTTATGTTCAGAATATACAATTAATAAGTACATTCCTTTTGACAAACTACTTACATCAATTTGATTTGTATTTTCTGCTTGTGTTACCACTTTATTTCCAATTAAGTTGAATATTTCTACTTTATCAATAGTAGTTTCAGAGGCAATTGAAATAAAATCATGTGATGGATTTGTAAAAGTAAAATTTGAAAAATCATCAAATTCTTGTTGATTTAAAGAACAATTATTTCCTACAACATAAGGAATATATTGCGTTACAGACATTCCATTTGCATAAGCAAATTTTACTGCATAGTAAATAGTAGTACCTAGTGTTTGATTTGTAATTGTTTGAGTGAAAATTCTGTTAGAAACATTAGTCATAGGAGTCTCAGCAAAAGGAGATTGTCTCCATAAATATGCAACCAATCCAATCTTATCTGTGTCTTGTAATTCAAAAGTTATTTTTACAGAATTTCCAATTGTTTCAAAAGAATAATTATATCCTATCGAAAAAGTACCTTGAGAAGCTACACTACTTGAACCAGAACAACCTACAAATCCTAAGGTTCTTGCATTTAAAACAATGGCATTATTTGTTGCATTATTACCTGACGCATCAGATGCAGAAATTGAGAAACTATAATTAGTATCAGCCGTTAAATTAGGAATAATTACCGATTTTTGAACTCCTGAATTACCATAAGCTGAAATAGAATTACTGCCGTAAACAATATTGTAGTTTACAGTTCCAGAATTATCGGTAGCATTTAGTAAAAGTTCAACTGATGAACTTGTTACCGTGCCAACAGCAGCTGTAAAATTAAGTGGAATTTGAGTATCCAATTGAGTATTTTGATACACTCTCACATAATCAACTTCCATTGTTGCATCTATAAAATTACTAGGAATTGTTCCTGCTACTCCACCCATCGCAATATTTAAAAGTAAATATTGATCTAAATTAAACGGCCAATTAGATGCGTTTTTAACCGCAGGATTATAGGTGTAGAATGGAACACCATCTAATAGAAAAGTAATTTGATTAGGCGACCAATTCATAGAATACACATGAAAGTCACTTCCCAAATTATTAGCTATAGTTCCACCTATGTTTGTAGTATTTCCAAAAGAAGATGACGTGTGTAAAGCACTTTGAACATATCCTGCAGGTTGCCAAGAAGTAATTCCATGTTCCATAATATCAATTTCTCCACAGGCAGGCCAACTAGCAGTGCCGTAAGTTGATGAAAAATAGGCACCTGGTTCTATAACATTTTTACCTAACATCCATAATGCTGGCCATGTACCTTGATTTGTTGGTATTTTAGCTCGAATATCAACTCTACCATATGTAAAAGCAAACTTTGAATTTAATCGAGCAGATGTATATTGTTTTGTATAACCTTGAGTGGTATAAGCTTCTTTTTTCGCAACAATTTTTAAAACTCCGTTTTCAACAAACGAATTGGTTAACTCATTTGTATAATGCTGTTCTTCACCATTAAACCAATTTCCTCCAGCTGGTAATTGAGTTTGGTGATGCCATTTGGTTGCATTCACTGCCCCATTACTTTCAAACTCATCTGACCAAACCAAGTCGTTGTAAATAACATCAACCTGTGCAGTGGCTAAATTAATATTGAATAAGAAAGCTATTAATACAACTATTTTAAATGTGTTTTTCATTATACCTTTTTAAAATTTTAATTTTTCGTTTTTATCCCAAATACCCCAATGAGCCCCCACTTCACCCTCTGGGCCTACTTTCCATGCCTCATCAAAAGATGAAAAATAAAAGATTTCAATGTCTTCACTTAACGACCATAATTGTGTGTTGATGAAATATTTCATTGCATTTTCAGTAGATGGATGTGAATCTTTAAAACTTTCACCATGGCTAGGCCAACCGGTTTCAGTAATAATCACTTTTTTTCCATTACCGGCAGCTAAAGCTTGATGATACATACTTTTCATATGAGATAAAGCATCCATTTGATTAGTACCTTCCCAATACGGATAACAATTGGTTAATATGACATCACAAGCTTCTGTAATTCTTGGTTTTATGGTGAACTCATAATAAGCATCTACATATCCTACTGGAATGTGAGCTGGAATTTCTTTTCTTGCTTTATTTATAAAAAACAATAATTCATCTTCTGTTAAATCTTTTCGATAAATCACTTCATTTCCAACAGCCGCTATATCTACAAAGCCCTCTTTTGCTAATTGAATTAAAGCTTCCATTTCTTTTTCATTCTTTTCAGCATCGTCACCTAACCAAGCCCCAACAAGAGTTTTCATTCCTAACTCGCGAGCGATTTTTGGAACAAATTCATTTCCTTCAATGCATGAAAAAGAACGCACCCATTTGGTATAAGGCGCTATAATTTTTAATCTTCTTCTCACCTGCTCTTCCGAAATATGATCGCCTGGTTTTTGACCGTCTTCATACATACTAAAACAAAGTCCGTGCATACCACTTCGTAACGATTGTAAGAATATGGCAGATAAAACTTCAGGAGAAGTATTCATCAAATTTAAACCACTACTAAATTCTATATTAGCACTCTCATTATTCTTAGCATATAAAAAGTAATCGTTTTTGAAAGACATAATATTATAAATTTAATTTATTTTTTCGTTCAGATCTTTTTTCTTCTAATTCTTTCTTAATCTTACTTACTTGATCTTCATTTAAATTATAATTCCACATAATCAAAACCGCTAAACCTGCAGTAACCGACGGAATAATGATGTCCGCAATTCTTAAATCATGCATGGTTTGTGCGGCTTGAATGGAACTTTTAGCGTCAAATCCTACCATTGATAAAACCAAACCTCCTAATGCTAATGCAATAGATTGCCCAATTTTAACCATCCACCAATACATAGCACCAAACGTTCCCTCTCGTCTTGGCAAACCATTTCTTAATTCATCCAAATCACAAACATCGGCAGTCATACTCATCATTAAAGTGAATAAACCTCCTAATCCAAATGCCATCAATGGGATAGGCAATAATAAAATCAAAGGCATTTCTAATGAAAATTTCACTACTCCAACTTGTAAAACCACATCATTAAAAAGTACGGTTGTTTGTTCATCTACAACTACAAATCCCCACCATTTAAGAAGATAACCAATAATTGATAAAAAGGTTGAGATAATAAAAGCATTTCTCTTGCCAAATTTATTAGCCATCCAAGAAACAATTGGAATAATTAATATAGCAGTTAAGAAAGAACCTAGAATAGAAAATATTGCTGGTACTGTTCCTGCCATTTCATAACTCCCTTTGTACATGTAAAAAACAATAATGAAATAACTAAAAGAAGCCACCATTTGAAAACCATTAAAAACTAAGAAAGTAGCACCACACAAACGCATAAAAGGAATGTTTTTAGTCATGTTTTTCATGGTGCTCCATAATATTTTCATATTAACAACCAAGTCTTTAAACGTAAGATTAGCTTTACTATTAGCATCAGAAACATCATTTTCTTTACAAAAAATAGCAGGCAAAATTCCAAAAAGGAAACAAGCAAATCCAACAAAAATAGATAATGTTCGAACACCATCTGCCTGAGTATCAAACAAATCTTTATTCGCAATTAATACCCAAAAAATAGGCACAATCATCCATGATACTTGTCCAACGCTATTCGCAATTCCCATTAATCGAGTTCGTTCTTTAGTATCGGACGACATTTCATAGCCAAATCCAATCAAAGGAGTTGAAAAAATAGTATTGGCAAAAATGAATAGAATAGAGAAGAATAAAAAATACCAAAAGTTATAGGTAGAGCCATTATCTTCCCACATTTGCCATTGCACAACAAATAAAATAGCAGACAAAATAGCTCCCATAAAAATATAAGGTCTTCTTCTGCCCCATTTTGAGGTGGTATTATCCGATATAAATCCCATAATAGGATCGGTTAACGCGTCGAAAAACCTTGGTATAGCCGATAACAAACCTGCAATAGCTGGCTCTATTCCGAATGCCGTAATTAAGAAAAACGAAAAGACTCCTAAAGCTCCTGGTAATAAGTTATTTACCAAATGTCCAGCTCCAAAAGCCGCCTTTTGACTTAATGGAATTTTTTCTACTGTATGAACTGAATTGATATCCATAATGCTTATGTTTTAAAAATCAATCACCACTGTTTGCAATGCTTTTGCTGAGATGGAAATGATTTTATTATAATTACTAATACTAATTTCTATTGAATGAGATTGCTCCGTTGGGTTAAAA
Source organism: uncultured Flavobacterium sp. (assembly GCF_937967675.1). Classification (GTDB taxonomy): domain Bacteria; phylum Bacteroidota; class Bacteroidia; order Flavobacteriales; family Flavobacteriaceae; genus Flavobacterium. Next base: position 15,856 of record NZ_CALBSN010000072.1, read on the forward strand.
ACTACTAAAGCAATTGATTTATCTGGATTTTGAGCGGCTGTAACTTTTAAATCTTTGCTATTGATTTCGCAACCAATTTTAATAGCACCTGGACGCATGAATTTACTAAAATGCGACATCACGTAATACAAGGGTGTGAAGTAGACCTCATCGTTTTTATCATCTACAATTACAGGAGCTACACACCAGTTTTTGAACCAATTAGGACCACCTTGTCGGTCTAAAACCATATTCCAATCTACCCAACCATCAACTTGGTTATTCAAACAACCAATGATGTCTTCTGCATAACGGTTTACGGGAGCATATTTTGGATGTAAATATTTGTCTTTTTCACTTGCCCAATCCCAACCCCAATCAGTAGCTTCTTTTTTCCAATACCAAGCATCGTCTTGCCAATGTGGAATTTCAGAATCTACACAAGCTTCCGTTTGAATAAGATGTTTGTTTGGTGCTTTTTTGTGAGCATATTGCAAGGCTTCTGGAAACACTTCATACGTGCTTTCGTACCAATGAATAGCTGTTCCTGCGAAATATTTGGATGTTTTCTCATCTTTATACATCGCATCAACCCATTCTTGTAAACCGGCTCTATTTTGATCGTAACCTAAAATTTTGATGTTATTCCAACCGTCACGTTCTAATTTTGGTCCCAAATGATTTTGAACGAACAAAGTCATTTCTTCTGGTGAAAACAAAGTACTTTCCCAATTGTTTCCATTGCCATGCGGTTCGTTAATTACTGTTACTCCCCAAATGTCAATACCTTCTTTTTTATAAGCTTCTAGATATTTTGAAAAGTATAAAGCGAACGTATCGTTATATTCTGGTAACAATTTTCCGCCTACATAACTTTTGTTGTCTTTCATCCAAGGCGGACAAGACCATGGCGAAGCAATGATGTTAAATCCTTCTTTAGAAATCGCTTTTGCTTCTAAAATCATAGGAATAATATCCTCTTTATCCTCTTCGATAGTGAAATGCTCTAATGCTAAATCATTCTCTACTTTAGCATAAGTATAATTCTTAAGTGAAAAATCACAAGAAGCTATAGTAGTTCTTGTTAAGGAATAATTAGCTCCACTTTCACTGAAGTAAGCATCCAATATTTTCTTTCTGTTTTCTTTACTTAATTTATTCAATAAATGTGCAGAAGCTTCTGTAAATGAGCCTCCAAAACCAGTAATCGTTTGAAATTTTTCATCAGGATTCAGATGAATCTCAACCTTATTTTCTGATGTAGAAAATTCATTTACTTTCTTCAAAGCATTGCCACTTTCAGAAGTTTCGTAAACGGTTACTTCTAATGCACTATTGACTCCTTTACAATTCATCATTGTTACAAGAATTAAAACACTTATTATGTAGTGAACTACTTTCATTTATCTTTTTGTTGGTGGTGCAAAAACAGTTTTCATCACTAATTCTTTATTACCTGAAAACGTTTTTTCAATTGACTTTCCATCTCTTTTTAAATTAACAAAAACCTTATCGTCTACTGAATTCCACAACGTGAACTTTGCTTTTCCATCTACAGTAAAAATCCCGAAATGATTTTCAGAACCATTTGGATTGTTACTATCTTTCCAATGTTCGTCAAACGCTTCAAAATAGAAACAAGTGATTTTTTCTTTATTCGTCCAAGCTCGCATACTTTGATAATACAAGGCTTGTTTGTATTCGTCAGAAGCTTTTGAACCTTCAATTCCGTAGAAACCATCTGAACTAGAAGCCCATCCCGTTTCGCCAATATGAATTGGCTTATTTGGACTAATCGAATGCACGTAAGCTTTTACATTTTCAAATTGTTTTTTAGCAAATAATTGCGAGCGAACCATAGCGGTAGCAACTTTTTGTAATTCATCAAAATGATTTTCATTGCTAGAAGATTGCCAAAAATCAGGATTATAATGTGTATTGTGATACGGATACGTATGCATGGAAACATAATCAACCGCTTTGATTAAATTCTCTAAGTCCTTTGTATGATAACTAACATCGCCTCCACCCCATGAAGCAAAATCATCGGAACTTGTAATCCAAACATCTTTTGCTAATTTGTTTTGCTTTTTCAACTCTTGTAAATGATTCACCCATTTTAAAATGATATTAGGTGTAACATAATAACTGGTTGCCCAATTGACCATTGCTTCATTTCCAACCGAGATAATTTTTATAATTTCTGGATACGCATTTGTTAAACGAACGGCTTCAGCAATTTCAATGGCATTTCTTTCACTTTCTTCATTGTGAATAGGTTCTAATTCTGTCCAAGCATTTTTGCAATCAATCCAAACGCCAAGCATCACATACATTTCAAAATTGGAATCTTCTTTTTTTAATTGGGAAATAGCTTCCAACAAATTCGAAACTTCTTTATAATGAACATTGTACGTTCTAACTATTTTGATGTTTAAAGCTGCTAAAATTTTTAAATCCTCTTTAATTTCAGCAATTGTAGGCTCAATTTCACGTGTATTTTTGCGATAACCTCCATAACAAATAGCTTGATAATCAGGATTCCCTAATAGCTTTTTTGCCGTTATTTCTGTTGGATTTGCATTCATTTCTTGGCTTTCTCGTTTAGAATTACATGAAAACAACAAACAAAACACTACCATCAAAAGAAATACTTTTGAGAGAGATAGCGTTATTATGCTAGTTTTCGCTTTCATATTTGCATCATTAATTATTTCAGGTTTGTAGCAACTAGATTCACAATTAGTTTTTCAACATTTCCATTTCTACTAAATACATCTTGACTTGTTTTAGCATCTAATGTTAATTCATTGATTGTTTTTGAATTGCCTTGTTTGTCGAAAATTTCGATAGACGATGCCTCAGATAATTGATATACAACAGGAATTTGGCAGAATGTAAACGCCAATGAATTTTCTTTTAATTCAATCGTTTTGTGTTCGAAATGAACGTTTACATAATTAAACGTTTTAGGTTGTGTTAAAAACTCGTCCTTTCTTAATAAACACGGATTAAAATGTAAAACTCCATCTTTAATGAAAACACCTAATTCTCCAAAACGACTCAAAATATCTTCTTTTACTTGACCTGTCATTCCAGGTTGTTGTGCGCCTTTTCCTGCTGGTGTGTGCGAATAAGCATCGGTTGGGAAAGCACCATAAAGTGTTGGCGATTTGTGAACACCAATTCCTTCGTTTATTTCGTAATAGTGTTCTAATAAACGTCCGATAACTTCTGGTGATTCGTTTTCTTCGATGGCTTTTAGGCAACATTCTTGAACGGCTAATTGTAGTTTTGAAACCATGTGCCAATAAATTGAACCTAAACCTTCATAGCCATAGAAAGTTCCAGAACGACCTGTAAACGCTTTATGGTTGAATACCTCTTCAAAGATTTCTAAAACGACATTTTCTTCTTTTTCAACTAATGCTTTGAAAGTGGTATTTTGTTTCACTTCTGCTAAAGCATTTTTCAAATCGTTGGCATTGTGGAAGTTTCCGTTGAAATGATAATTTCCTAAAATGTCTTGGTTGATGATTTGAGCGTTCTTATTCGCTAATAAATTTTGTAACAATTCTGATTTGGCAACCGCTTCTTTTGAAATGGTGTTTTTCTCGATGAATTTTGGTAATTCTTTATTTGGATACAACAAATAGCTGTATTGATCGTGTCTAAATAATTTGCTTGCTTTTAACGCATCTAAAACTTTTAGATTTTCTTTTGATGATAAATAGCCTGAACTTAGAACTGCTACTTGTCCTTCAAGCATTTCACTTAAATAAGAAATTGAAATTGAGTTGTTACTTTCAATCGTCATTAAGTTATATGCATGATATAAATCATCAGCACGTTTGTTTGCTTCGATTGAATGTTCGATAAATTTCAAACTTACTTTAGTGAAATTTTTCAAACCTTGCATGGAATGCGTACGCTTTTTACCCCAAAATCCGCTGTTGTAGATTTGGTAACGATAATCTGAAGCTGCTTTTCCTAATCTATCTAATATTGCTTTTCTAGTAACATCATCGATATTTCTTGAAAGTAGGTATTCGTTTTCTACTAAACATTCTCTAACTTCATGATAGAATTCGACCATTTCGTTGGAAATTTTGATGTTTTCTAGGTTCGAATTGTCTAATAATTGTTCGAAAAACTTCAAAAATCTTCTCAAATAATACAACGTAACCATCGAAACTCCGTTACCTACTAAGGCGTTATTGGCGTCGTTCCATTCAGGACGTTGTGTGTTCATCCAAATGCCGGCTTCTGGAATAAAGTTGGACATTTTAGATAAAACTGTAGCTAGTATTTTTTCGATGAAATTCACATGATAAATGCTCTTGTCGTTACTGTGTAACAAAGCACCATCAGCTCCCATCTGTTGTTTTCTTTCGTTGATTAATTTTTCCCAAGAATGACTGTATTCAATGGTGTCTTTTGGATTTTTTAGAATTTCGTCATATGGTTTAATGATATATGGAACCGCAGCATAAACAAAACAATCCGTTTCAAAATAATCGTTTAGTTTGCCTGGTGCGTATTTTTCACAGAATTCTAAGAACTTTAACAAATAAATGATTTGGTGATCGCCCCAATATCCAATGTATGACCAAGGATTATCAGGTTCAATGGCTTCCCAATCAAATCCATCTTTGGTAACACGATACGGATTGTAGCCATCAAAAGTTGAAGCGTTTAAGAACTTATGAATCATACTATCAATAAACTCTGGATATGAATGTGCTAAAGCTTCCCAATTTTGGAAAATATCACGCCAATTTCCTTGGTAATCTAATATTTTAGAACCATCAATTTCATTGGTAGTGTTGATTGAAAACTTATTCCAAGGACGACTTGGATCACCGTGTCTTCTACTGAATTTTAAAGGCAAATATTCAAAACTTAACCGTTCAAAATTCAAATTATCTTGCTGTTTAGCAAATTCTTTTAATGCTTGAAGTGTGAAGGTTTCGGGTAATTGGTTGATTTTATTTGCCAATTTTTCATAAACCTGTCTATTCGCTTTTTTGATATACAATACAAAATCCTGTTTTTCAATTTGGTAATTGTAATCAAAAATTCCACCACGCATAATATTAAAAAGCGTATTAGAAAAATGTCTTGTATCGCGAAGATGGTCTTCTGTAGCTTGAAGTGCATCAGAAGAAGCATTGATTTCAATTAACTTCTGAGTTCCAAGATTAATGTCTTCTTTAATTTGACTTTCTAAAGTGGCGTCTTTTGAAATCGTTTCAGTCAATCTAATAATATCGGCATGATTTTGATTTACGTTGGCCACAATGATCCAACTTTTATTTGAATTTGAGTTTAAATCAAATGATGTATTGATAAAATAAGCGCCTTTTTCGCCTTTGATATCGAATTCTGGATGTACATTTTGCTTTCTTCTGAAATTAGCAACCTGCAACGATGATAGTAAATACGTTGGGTTATCTAATCCTAACGAAAAAACCGTATTCGCTTTTAAAGCTTCACTTGGTTCGGCTTTATCTACAATAATAGCGCTTAAAGCAAAAATTCCCAATCCACTGTTTGGATGTAATTCACTTCTTTTATAGGCATCTACTAAATTACTTGTTGAAGCTTGTAAATCGCTACTTACACCATGAGGCATAATGTTTTGAATTCCGTCTAAAAGGGATATTTGATACGCTTTATCAGCATAATTTTTAATTGAAGCCTGTTTTACAAATCCAAATTTGTTACTTGAATTCCATTCGTAAGAAAAAGAAAGTTCTAAATCATGATTGGTTTCTTCGAAGACGATTTTATTTCCGTAAAAGTTCTTGTATAAATTTCTAGATATGTTGTACTTATCAGTGAAACGTTCTGAGAAAGGTTCCCAAATTAACGTTTGGTTGTTGTATGTAACCTGAAAAATAGTTTTACTTCCGGTAATTTCAGCAGATTCTGTTATTTTATCATCGGTATAATATGGGAATAACGCAAACTCGGCATTTTTTCTACCAGCAGTTAATCCGCCATTACTTGAAATAAACATCCAATGATTCGAATCACTAACAATACTCATGAAAAATGGTCGCATGGTATCGCTGTTGCTTATTTTATAAAATTTTTCTCCATTTAACATCACGACATCCATAGTAACTGATACATTATCAATTTCTAGTGTAGCACTTACATTATCTTTCATTCCTAAACTCATGATTGTTTTGCTTCAATTTATTTTGCATAAAAATCCACTACTAGACTTTATTAAAAAGTCTAGTAAATGAATTCATATTTATATGTTTCTTTATTTTATTGGTAAATTCTTATGTAATCAACTAACATAGTTTGTGGGAAAGTAGTTTCAGTGTTAGGAGAACCTGGCAAATTTCCACCCACAGCCATATTTAAGATGATATAAAAAGGTTGATTGAAAACCCATTCACCTGGAACATCTTCTGGAGTGATTTGATTATAAAGTTTATCGTCTATATAATAATTGATATAATTTTCACCCCATTCAATTCCAAAAATGTGGAAATCAGTATCAAATCGGCTATTTTTTAAAGTAAAATTTTTAGATATCGATTGTCCACCTGCATAACCTGGACCATGAACGGTTCCAAAAGCAGTAGTTGGATTACTACCTAAATACTCCATAATATCAATTTCACCACATTGTGGCCAAACAACCGTATCAGAATTAGCACCTAACATCCAAAAGGCAGGCCAAATACCTTGTCCTAATGGACATTTGATTCTAGCTTCAATTCTTCCATATTTTTGTTCCACTTTTCCTTTGGTTAAAATTCTAGCCGAAGTATAATTAGATCCCATGTATAATTCTCTTATAGCTGTAATTTTAAGCATTCCATCTTCTACAACAACATTCTGCGGACGGTCTGTATAATATTGTAATTCGTTATTGCCCCAACCGTTACTACCTGTTCCAATATTATAACTCCAATAAGCACTGTTAGGAGCACCATCTACATCAAATTCATCTTGCATTACTAAATTATTCATAGTAGTAACCGTTTGTTTTTCATCTGTAGAACATCCCATAACGGATATTATTGTCGTAAATAATGCTAACGATTTTATTGTTCTATATTTTATACTCATGATGTTTTCTTTTAAATTAAATTACTTTACGATTCTAGTTATAGAAATATACGTTATCTACATAAATTACAGAACCATCACCACCTTCAAGGATAATTTGTGCTAGATTAGATCTACTAGCTAAACCAGGCATTGCAGAAAATGGAATGTCGATTGACATCCAATTTTGAGAAACAACAAATGGTGTTGTGAATGTGGTAGAATGTCTTGTATCATCTCCACCTCCATAAACTCCATTAGCACCAAAGTCAACAATAATAACTCTTAATTGTCTTCCTGGAGCAACAGCTCCTGGAATAAAGGCATCTAAATGAAAATGGGTCATTGAAGTAGCATTTACAGTTGGTGAACTAAACTCAATTCCTACAAAATTAAAAATGGTATAATTTAATATATTGTCTCCATTAACTGAAAAATCGTTTGATACTGTTGTTTGCCATGGTTGCCAATATCCATTGTAATAATTTACGGGTACATTATTGTAGTGATCCGAAAAAATTGAAATAACATTGGCTTGGCTTCTGGTAGGTGTTGGAGCATAAACGAAAACACCTGCACAATTAACCGTTAAACTGCCTGTAGCTTGAACACCATTTATTGTTGCTGTTATAATAGAAGTTCCTCCACTTAATGAAGTAACTAATCCATTAGAATCTACTGTAGCTACTGTAGAATTTGATGATGTAAATTCAAAATAAGCAGGACTTAAATTAACTACTTGATTTTGACCATTAGGTAAATTAAATGTAGATATAATACCTGTTACATTTGAATTAACTCCTACAAAAGTATTTACTGAAGCATTAGTACCATTCATAATAGAAGCACCTATAGTTCTTATAGTTCCTAATTTTTCAAATTTTAAATCATCAATCCAAAAGGTGTAACCCATACCATTTGTAGCTTGAGTTCCTGCTGCATATCGAAACATTCCTCTTTCTTTTATAAGTTTTGATGCATCAGGAATAGGAATAATTACTTTAGACCAATTAGTTCCTACACTAACATTAGTTATGGTGGCCATGTATTTATTTTGGTCAAAATCTTCACCAAATCCTAACTGGTCAATAGTTACCCCTTGAGATGCTTTAATATAAAAAGTTAAGGCATCGAAATCGGTTAAATTACGACCTGCACCTTCTGTTCTAAAGATAGCTCCAGCGTAATTTCCTTCAGGATCATTAGCATTTGGAACATCAAATCGTAAAGACACATTACTGTTATATCCTTCAGATCTATCAATTGACCAAGCGGTTGCTTTAGATCCTCCATAAGGAAAGTAAAAATCTGACCCCATTCCTACAAAATCATCGGTGAAGATATTTCCAATTTTTGGAAAAGTAGCAACAGTAGCTTCATCAGATAATTCTCTCTCGCAACTTGTAATCATTGTTGTTACTGTTGCAAGAAGAAAAAATGCTTTTAAATAATTAAACTTACTATTTTTCATATTTTTCAATTTTTTATTATTTACCAATATTAATGTGAATATATGTTCTGATTTCCCACTCTGAACCATTACCAAACCCAACTGGACTTAAAACTGGTACTGGTGGATATGTATTTTCAGGAACATATGTTGGAGAATATCTAGGAGAATATTGATCTAATGATCTCCAAATTCCCATTATACCAATTCTTGTATCAGGCAAGATAAACCAATTTGGTTTTCCAACAGAAGTTGAAATATCAATTGAGCTTTGAAGAGGATATGTTAAGTTGAAATCTTTGTGGTAATCAAAAGGTCCCCAATCATTAAATTTTAGAGAAGACACCACTTTCACTTTTTTATAAATCATTCTAATATCACCACCTGCTCTATTAATAGTTCTTTGAGAATCTCCATTTGCTTGACCATTTCCGAAGTATAAGTTAGCAATAAATCCTAAATCGGGCGATACTTTTGAAACTATTCGAGTATTAGATTCCCATAAATCTCTTGCTGGTGCCGAACGTTCGAATGCAAATTGCGTTCTGTTAGATAAAAATCCGATAGCGGCATCCATAGTTGTTGGTAAATGACGGTAAACAAATCCTGTACTAAAGGCAAATTTTGCATCTTCAACCATATCATTATTCCACTCATACATCCAAGTTCCTGGAGTTGGGTCATAAGTTAACAATAATTCTCCTCCAACAGTTTCACGATTTGCTCTTACGATAAATGGGTCGTCTAAAATATTTCTCAATCTACCTGGAGCGTCAACACCATTTGGCATCGCTTCAACTAAAGGCTTTTGCCATAAAAAGTTTGGCGCAATTTGTAAGTTTGAATTTACATTGTAAGTAAAACCTGCTAAGAAGTTCATTTGATTTCCACTTCCACTATCTTTAAGTCTCCATCCTGTAAATGTTTGGGTATAATCACCACCACCATTTGCTACTAAACCTTGAATGGCTCCTTGTGTATAAGCGTTAAATCTTCCTTTAGAGAAAGTTAGTTTTGCTTTACCTCCCCAGTTGTCTTTATTATTTACTTTATCCACTTTTACCACATCACCATCCATCATTTGGAATTCTCTTCCGTTTAAAGGTTGACCACCCCAAATACCTCCGAACTCGATACCTAAATTACCTAATTTTGTTTGTAAATAAACAGTAGCTCTTCTTGTTTTAGGTTGAGGGATAAAAATAGATGTAATAGCCTGAGCCGCACTAGAAATGTCTTCATGGTAAACTGCTGCTGCATTAAACCTACCTATTTTTCTGTTGTATTTTAATAAGTAAGCTGGGTTAGCTCCCCACCATAATTGAGGTCCAAAAGCAGCTTTTAAACCATTTAAACTACCTCTACCATCGAATTCAAAGCCAGAAGTTTCTCCGTTATAGATATCTAAATTAGGTCCGTAATTTGCTTCTGGATACAATCCAAAGAAATCACCTTCATAACCCCAATGATAATGACCTGTTCTGTAAAATCCTCTTAATTCAAAATCTTTAGCTGTCCATTTGTAAGAAGCATTATAAATTTGAACTCGGTTAACATCAGTCGTCGTAACTTCACCATCACTGGTCACTACATTTTGAGCTCTACCTCTATTCTCATAAAAAATCTCGTTAATAGGATTTGTAGCAACATTTCCTAAAATATTGAAATTAACATTCGCTTTCATATTAGCAGATGGATTACCTTCTACACCAATAAAATAAGATTGCATATGATCAAATCCTAATCTATTTGGATAAGTACTTGTATTCGGGTCGTCTGCTTTAGGAGTTGTAAGTAAACTTCCTCCTGTATTAAAAGTTGTAAATTCTGCTCTTAAATTACTTAATTTAATAATTCCTCCATCATTTGCAGCTAAAGCAGCCTTATCGCCTCTAGCTCTTAACGCAGCATCCATTAGATTAGTTTCGTTAAAATGAGAAGATATGACTTGATTACTAACTCCATCTTTAAATGGATTTAGTTTGTGAATATCTTTTAAAACATAATAAGCAGCTCTTGGATATAGTTGATAGTGTCCTTTTTCGTTTGTTGGACCTTTAGCACAAATACCAAACCACTCTTCATTCATATTATTTTGTCCTTCAGAATAATCTTTTTGATAACCACCATTAGACCATGATGGATTAGTATCATGCAAGTCTAAATTTTTTGTTTGACCGTATTTCCACCAACCATCACTAAACTGAAAAGTATAACCCCCTATAGCATTACCTGTTTTACCTAATCCAGCAGCATTTTCATAAATTTCTTTCCAATTCCCTTTCAAATAAAAAGCTTGCGCATTTTGATCTTCTTGATTAGAAAGAACATTAAAAGCATCAGCACCAAACTCTGTGAATAATACAGGTTTTCCATATTCTTTTTTAACACGTTCAAATAAATCTCCAAAAGAAACTCCGCGATAAACATTTGTTCCAAAAACATCAACATCTTTACATTCTTTAGCAATAATGTCTAAGAAAAGTAAGTCACCGTTACAAATTGCTATTGGATGATTCGAATCAATGGCTTTCATTGCAACTGTTGCTTCATTGAAAAGCTTGTACATTGAACGCGCTCTGACTGTTGATTTTCTATCTTGAATAGGGATATCTTCTGTTTCAGCTCCATCCCAAAACAATCCATAGTTATTTTCATTTCCTAAAAGGAATAATAATAACCCTTTCGTGTCTTTGTATTCAGATGCTAATTGAGTTACTTCTTTAAGAAGTAGTTCACGTGTTTTAGCATCAGAGTATTCCGTATTAGGTTTCCATACTCCATCAATTGTAAGTCCATAACGACCAAAGGAATGATTCAACATGGTGTAAATACCATAGTTTTCATAAATGTATTCAATCCATTTTTTGGGTATACCTGAATAAACACGAATCGAGTTTACTCCCATGTTTTGAAGTAATCCCATTTCATCATCTAATGCTTGACGAATAAATTCATCTGATTGATTCCACAGACTGTAAGAGTAGTTTGTGCCAATTGGAAAATAATCCCAATTCATTCCGTTAACCATAAAATCTTTACCACCGACTTTAAGTTTCATTCCAGAATCGTTATTTTCGATTACTACTTTCTCGGTTTGAGCGGAAATAGTAAAGGAGTAACAAAAGATTAATGACAAAATAATTTTTCTCATTTGTTGTATGGATTTAAAAAATTAATATTCTATAAAATTGAATTCACTAATGATTTCATAAAAATAATTAGTTATTATTTCATTTTTAACAAAATTAACCTCAACAAAAAACATACATCACAAAAAAGCGACAAAAAACCTTGCAAAAAGCCAATAAAATATTGGTTTCATTTGTAAAAAAAGATTTTAATTCACCTTTGTACAGATAACCAATCATCAAATGTTGAGGTGATGTATAGGTTGAAATTACTATATATAAGTTATTTAAATCGCTAATAAATACTCAACTAGACCCGTTTCGTGAGGAAGATTCATTTTTTTACGCAAACGATATCGTTTAATTTCGATACTTCTAACCGAAATATTAAGTAAAGGAGCTATTTCTTTAGAAGATAAATTCAATCGTAAATAGGCACAAAGACGTAAATCATTTGGTGTTAATGTTGGATGATTTTCTTTAACTTTTTTCAGAAAATTGTTGTCTGCACTATCAAAGGCTTCCTTAAAAATATTCCATGTATTTTCTTCTTTTACATTCTTATTGATAGTAGAAATTACAGATTTAATACTTCTATTGGTTGAACTATCGGATGAGTTTTTTAAATCAGCTTTAATGATGTTAAGAAGTTCTGTCTTTTTAATCAAATTCATATTTGTAACAGCCAACTCTTTATTTTTCTTGTCCATATCTTGAGCCAACTGTTCGTTTTTAATCTTCATGATTTGCTGTTCATTCTCCAATTCTTTCAATTCAAGGAGAATGTTATTTTCAGCAATAATTCTTTGATGACGCTTCTCGTGATAAAGTGTGTAAAATTTGTGAATGTAATATCCTAAAACAATAAATAGAATGATATAAATAATAATAGCTAAATTATTTGCATACCATGGTTTATTAATTTCAAACTTATAAATTGCCACATTATCTGTAATGGAATTAGCTACTTTTGCTCGTACACTAAAAACATAATCTCCGGCTGGCAAATTTTCAAAAAACACTTGAGAACTAAATGACCAATCACTCCAATTATCATGTAAACCTTCTAATTTGTATTGATATTCAGCATTAATATATTTATCAAATTCTGGAACCGCAAAGTAGAATGCTAAATTATTTTCATCGTAATCAAAACTTCCTTCTTCAGAAATTGATACATTATCTGATTTAGCATTAACCGAATTATTTGTAATTCCAAAGATTGAAACTTTATAATTATTGAATTTAAAATCATTGTTTTTAAGAATATAAAAACCATCCGTTGTTCCTATTAAATAATTAGCCTCATTTAATTGAAGAATATTTTCATAACCGGGCATGGAATTAGTTAAAGAGGAAGGAATTGGCAAACTATTTTTTTTCAACTCAGAAGATAATTTCCCAGATGAATAGTAGTGAATATAATTTTTAGTAAAAAACCAAAGTTTATTGGATTTATCAACTATCATTTTTCCTGTCACATATTCCTCGTTATCAAACATTGCACTCAACGACTTATCTCTTTCAAAAGCCTTTGTTATGTTATTGATTTTAAAAACACCTGCTTTTGAAGCATAAAAAATTTGATTATTATACTTAGCTAAAGAGGCATTTTTACCTTTTTCTGGATTTTTAAATCTAAATATATTTGAAGCATTTTTTAATTGAAGATCGACCGAAAAACGATATACTCCTTTGTATTCATGACTTACATAAATTTCTTTTGCATTTAATATTTCAAAATGTTTTGAGGAATAATTAAATCCTTTAATTTTATTCCTGAAAATCCAACTATTATTCTTCTTTTCTAAAACTGATATTCCATTGTAATTTCCTTGTAAAAGGAGGTTGCTTTCAGATGAATATGGTACAAATTTCCAAGTACCTGATGCATTGTAAATTAGATTAGCACTAGTTCCATTTACAACAAAAGTACCCGAATCATGTCCACAAAAAAGGGTATTTTGATAAGAAAATAAATTCCAAACCTGTCCTTTAGTGTTTTGAACAAACTCAAATTTTGAAGAAGAATTTAAATCTTTACAAAACAAGCCTTGATTAGTACCTATATACAATTTATTATTATGAGTAATTGATGTATACGTTGTGCCTAAAATACCCGTATTATCTAAGTAACTTGTTATTGGTGATTTTAAATTAATACAATTAATACCATTATCTAAACCTATCCATAAATTTTTATCAACATCTTCGAAAAGAGATAGTGCTGTATTATTGCTTAAGCCTGAATTTTGTGTTATATGATAAATTAATTTACCCTCTTTAGATAAAACAAAAATTCCATTAGATATTGAACCCAAAGCTATACTTTCATCCGACAAAATTTGACTACTATATATATTACTTTGTTGAATTTCAGCATCTACATTGGTTATAAATTTTGACAAAGTTCCATTTTTATAACAGAAAATCCCTTGCTTTTGAGTAACCAAAAGCAATCCCTCGGCAGTATCAAAAATATTAATCACCTTGTTTTGATTAATAATTTGGTTACTTAAAAACAATTTACTCTTTCCTTGATCTATCTCATATAAACCTTTAGTTGTTTGAAAATAAATTCCATTTGAAGTTTTAAAAGCTTTTAAAATAGTACCATTGGGATTAATTATTGTAAAAGAATGGGTCTTGGTATTATAGGCATAAATTTTTTCTAGCGATTGGAAAAGAATCCAATTATCAAAGGGAAAAATGCCCCAAAACTGTTCATCATCACTTATTTTATCTTGTATAGAATTACTTAAAGAAGTATACACAAGCTGCCCGTTTTCGATTCTTTTCCAAAAACCAAATTCCATAAAAGCTCCTGTATAAATTTTATCATTAATGCAATTTACAGAACGAATAATGGTTTCATTTGGAGATGAATTCAAAATCCATTTCGAACCATTAAATTCTAACAATCCTTCATTATTAGCAAAATACATAAATCGATGACTATCTTGTGAAATCATCCAATTTTGTATACCAGCATTGTAATTATCTTTAGAATACTTAACAATTGGTGGTAATTGTTGAGCAACACAATAAACTGAAGATAAGAATATAAAAAATTTAAATAAACTTTTTGAAAATGGCATTTTTGATGTAATTAAAAACTAAAGATATACAATATTAATTTTAAAAAAAAATGATTTAAAAAAAAGACTGTCATTGCTGACAGTCTTTTATATTCTTTACATATAAGTAAATTACTCTTTTATGAATTTAGTTGAAGAAACATTCCCTTCAATCATCGTTTTAATCACATAAACTCCAGTATTCAAACCTGACACATCTAAACTAACAGATGTTCCGTTGCTTTGCTTATTCACAACTTCTTGTCCTAAAACATTGTAAACAGAGATTCTTTGAATATCTCCAGTAGCTTCAATATTTAAAACATTAGCTGTTGGATTTGGATATAACTTCACTTTAGAAGTTGTAAAACTTGAAGAAGACATTGTGGTATTTTTATGTAAATAAATGTTATCAACATAAACTGATCCTAAATTTGAAGTAATTAAAAATTGATATAAAGCTTCTCTACTTTGAGCACCTGCAAAAGATGTTAATGGAACATCAATTGAAACCCATGAACCTGTAGTAGTTGGTAAATGTGTTAACAGTAATGCAGAAGTTTCACCTGCTTGTGCTGCATGATTTGACCATTTTGGATTTAATACTTTTCCAACTAAATTAACTCCAGCGTCAATGTAATAATCCATGTGAAAATGTGTCATAGAAGAAGCATCTACATAATTTGCCAATTGAACCCCTAAGAAATTACCAAAATTAATTTTTTTCATTGCATTTCCAGTAAGTGTAATATCTTGGATATTAGAATCATCCCAAGGAGTTGACCATTCTGTTACAGGAATATTTGTATAAGCATCACTAAATAATGAAATTACATCTGAAGTGGCTCTCGCAGGAGGTGTTGGTGCATTTGTAGATGGACCAGTTACAACAAAATTAACAGTATAAGTACTTATTACTGATCCATTAGCTGAAGTTACGGTAACTGTAGCTGAACCAGGTAAAGTGGTAGCTTGTGAAATTACATAAGTAGCAGATGCATTAGTAGTTGTAACACTTGTAATTTGAGGAACTACAGTTGTTCCTGTTAATAATTCATAAGTATAAGATTGAATTGTAGAACCAAAACCTGGAATAGTTGAACCATCAACTTTAAGATCACTTAATGATGCATCAGCTGTTGGATCTACTGAAGTTTTCCAAAAATAAATATTATCAAAATAAAAATTTGCTGGAACTGTACTTCCTGGTCCATTTGCTGCAAACTTCAATTGATATACGTTTGTCCAAGTCATTCCGGTAAAAGCTGATTTTGGAATATCAACACTATACCATTGTCCTTGAACGTGATTAATTGTTACTAAAAACTCCGAAGCACCACCAGCATTGCTAATTGGACTAACTTGTAAAATTGTATTAGCAGGATTAGCATTGGACCATACATCAATGTGCAAATATTCCATACTAGATAAATTAGTAGCCGTAACTTCTGTTCCTTGGTAATTAAAATTTGTGTAAGCTAAAATATTGTTACCTGATGTAACAGTAAAATTAGGGTTAACTGAACCACTTTGTCCCCAAAAAGGATTTAAGTTAGTAGCTATGTTAGTATAAGAATCACTAAATATTGAAACTACATCAGCTTGAGGACGAGTAGGAATAGGAGCATTTGTAGTTGGTGCAGCAGTTGAACATGGCGCACATGTTCCTCCACAATCAACTCCTGTTTCTGTACCATCTTGCATACCATTAGAACAAGTATTAACAACCTCAGTAACAGATACATTATCTATAAAAACATAACCAGTAGCAGCTCCCATGTCAAAAATTACTCTATCAGCAACAGTTTCCCCATAATTAATTGTAAATGTGTAGGTAAAAGTTTGAAGAGATGATGTCAAAGTGGTAGTTGCTGTTAATGCAACCCATGGTGCATTATTTTGACCAAGACCAACTGTCATTGTTCTTGTTCCTGTTGTAGCATCTGTAAAAGCATCAAAAGATAACTGGTAGGTAGTTCCACTCACTAAATTGATGTTTTGACTTAAATTCACATCATATGGATTACCTGCAGCTAAAACATTAGCTTGATTTACAAAATTGCCTCCACCTAGATCCACTACATTAGCAGCATTTCCGTACCAAGGAGTGGCAGCTCCTGATTGAAAATTACCATTTGTTACTAAATTCTGAGAGAAACTTAGTGAACAAAACATAATTGATAATAAAAAAGTAATTTTTTTCATAATATTTAATTTTGTTTAGTTAAAATTTGATAATTGTAAAATTAATTGATAAAATTCACTTTCATATTTTAATTTATATATACAAACTATACATTATCTTTTTTTAATGTAAAAAAAATAAAACAAAATAAATACAACAAGTAATTGATAATCAATTATTTATAAATATAAAATGATAAAATTGTATAGTTATTGTATAGTTTAAAAAAAAGAAAAAACTTACTACAACGTTATAATTACATGTAAATTTTATCAATAAAAACGATTTGGAATCTAAAGAATAAGCATAACTTGATTAAGATTAATTATCTTTGCAAATCTTTTAAAAACAATCATGACACAATTTGATTTTTCTACCTTAGAACCTAAAAAAAACATTCTAATTAAAGGAGCGCAATTGCACAATCTTAAAAATTTAGATGTTGCTATTCCTAGGAACAAATTAGTGGTTATTACAGGGCTTTCCGGTTCTGGTAAGTCGAGTTTGGCTTTTGATACGCTTTATGCCGAAGGACAACGCCGATATGTTGAAAGTTTATCTTCATACGCGCGTCAGTTTTTAGGAAGATTAGACAAACCTAAGGTGGAATATATCAAAGGAATTGCGCCCGCGATTGCCATAGAACAAAAGGTAAACACTAGCAATGCACGTTCTACAGTAGGAACTTCTACCGAAATTTATGATTATTTAAAACTTCTCTTTGCCCGAATTGGTAAAACCTACTCGCCTATTTCTGGTAAAGAAGTAAAAAAAG
>NZ_CALBSN010000073.1 GCF_937967675.1 uncultured Flavobacterium sp.
AACAGAAATATTAACAACTTAAAAATTAATCTAGTTTAATAATGCACTACGGGTTAACATTAAATTCTTTCGGTCAATCATCAAAGAAAGATGAAGGAATAAAACTTGGTTTTAAAGGAGGTTTAAATATCTCTAATTTTCTAAGTAGTGATATTGAAGATCAATCTTATAGAACTAGTTTTCATGTTGGTTTTTTGTCTGAAATAATGTTATCAGAAAAAGTTTCATTTCAACCAGAATTGCTTTTCTCTAGTCAAGGTAATGTTGGGCCACAGACCAAACAGAAATATAGTTATATAAATATGCCTTTAATGATGAGGTATTATTTTTTAAATAATTTAAGTTTAGACGCTGGACCTCAACTAGGTTTTTTAGTTGATTCTTTTAGCAGAGGAAATGATGGAAATGAAGATATTAATGATCAAAGTTTTTTTGATTTTGCATTATGTTTAGGTGCTACATATGAATTAAAAAATAATATTTTCTTTCAAGGAAGATATAATTTAGGAATGTTGAATGTAAATGCGGCAGATAATTCGGACACCCTTAAATACCAAAATTCAGTAATTCAAATATCCGTTGGATATTACTTTTAATATTTAAACTATGAAAAAAATTCTCTACTCTATTTTATTTTTTAACGTTATTACAATTTCATTAGCTCAAGAGAGTAAAAATGAATTTGAAGTTAAGTATAGAAGAAGCTCGCTTTATTCTGTTATGGTAGATCAGCCAACACTTCCCTATGCTGCTGAAATCAAGAAAAATTTTGAAAACAGCCCCATTCCTGATAAATTTAATAATCATAATCTAAGTAAAAGAGTTTATGATTTTGGAGAATTACCAACTGACGGTTCTGATTCTCCAATTTTGTCTGCTATTGCAAGAGATATAGTTGCCAAATGGTTCAACAGATCTAGTAAAGGAGGTTTTAATATGAATTTAATTAAGGAAAGAGGTTTTTACGATGCTAGTGCATTAGATGTTGTTAAGGCACAAGCTAGTAAAAGAGGTTTAGATTTATTAGCTGATGCTGGAGAAGAACTTATAGGGAAAACATTTGTATTAATAAATGAATTCAAATACACAGATAAAGCCGAAGTAGCGGAAAAGGCAAGCGGTTGGTTAAATGCTATTGGTACAATTGCAGATTATGCCGGAGTCTCTAATGTTTCAACTGTTACAACACTAACTAGTACAGGAGCTACTGTTGCTGGTAAAGGATATATAGTAAAGACAAATGCTCATTTATATCAATTAGTATGGGATGAAGAAACTGCAGCTATTTTCTATAATGATTATTGGGCTGATGATAAAACTATTACTCCTGCTAAAAAGAAAGCTTTTGATGAGTCAACTATTTTTAAGTTAAAGTATATTGGTACAGATACATCTTGGTCTGATATTCAATCCACTGTTTTTACAAGTAAGTCTGATGAACAATTGATTGAAAGAGCGACTGTAAAAGCAATTGACAGAGTAATTGTTAAACTTCAAAAAAATCACGATCAATTTAAAACAAAAACACCTTTATACACGGTTGATCCTCTAACAGCTAAAGTGGGTTTAAAAGAAGGAATTACAAATAAATCAACTTTTGATGTTCTAGAACAAGTTGAAGATGAAAATGGTAAAACTCAGTATGTTAAGGTAGGCGTAGTAAAAGTAGATAGTAAATATCCAATTTGGGATAATACTTATGGAGCACAAGAGGAAAATCCTAACTCAACAGTTGATAGAACTTATTTTAAAAAGGTGAGTGGAAAAGATTTTTTCCCAGGAATGTTATTGGTTCAAAAGAAAGGTAAATAAATAGAAGAAATATGAAAAAAGTATTATTATTGTTATTTTTAGCATCAACAATATCTATGGTTGGTCAAGCAAGGAAAAAAGCCGATGAGGACACAAAAGAATGGAGATATGAAATTCAGTGTGCTGGAGTTGGTCATGATGGAACTTATTTAGTTAAAGTTTGGTCTTACTCTAAAAAAGGAAATGTAGCTATCGAACAAGCCAAAAAGAATGCAGTTCATGGTGTAATTTTTAAAGGATTCACAGGAGGTGATGGTTGTACTTCTCAAAAGGCTTTAGCATCAAATCCAAACCTTGAAGCTGAGAAAAAAGAATTTTTCGATTTGTTTTTTGAAGATGGAGGAAAATATATGAAATATGTAAGTGTTTCAACCGATGGTCAAATATCTGCAGACGACAGAAAGAAAGTAGGTAAAGAATATAAAGTAGGAATTGTTATATCAGTAATGAAAGATGCTTTAAGAAAGGATTTAGAATCAGCAGGGGTTATAAAAGGATTGTCTTCAGGATTTTAAAATATAAAGAAAATGAATATTAAAATTAAAGCACTTACTATCTTAACATTGTTGTCAATTTTTTTTAGTTGCTCAACACAAAAGACAGTATCAACAAATTATAGTTATTCAACAGAATGTTTAGGTGTTGAACTAGATGGATCGCAAACATTGAAAGCTTGGGGTAATGGAAGAAACAGAGAAGACGCCGTTGAACAAGCTAAGAAAAATGCTGTAAGAGATGTAATTTTTAAAGGAATCCGCGAGGGAAAACAAGATTGTAATCAAAAACCATTAGTTTTTGAAGTTAATGCTCAAGAAAAATATGAGGATTATTTTAATAAATTTTTTGCTGATGGAGGTGAATACAGAAACTATATTTCTCTTAAAGACGAAAGAATTTTTGATAAAATTAAAAGAGACAAACAAAGAACATCTGAAAGTGTTACACATGGAGTAATTGTTCGAGTACTCCGTTCAGAATTAAAACAAAAATTAATCCAAGACGGAATTATTAAATAAGTAATTTATGAAGAAAATAAATTTAATTTCCATAATAGCGACAGTTTTTTTTGCACTGATATTTAATCAAACAATAAATGCCCAGGCAAAAAAGCCTACTATCATGGTAGTTCCAAGCGACGTTTGGTGTAATGAGCACGGTTACATGAAGAGCTTTAATAATCAAGGAGAAATAATTAAAGTTCCAGATTATAAAAAAGCATTTCAAGAAAATGCAGACTTATTGCTTGTAATAAGCAAAATTAATGGTTTAATGGCAGACAGAGGTTTTCCATTAAAAAATCTGGAATCTGAAATAAAATCTCTTGAAGGTGAAAGTGCTGAAGATGCTTTAATAACTTCTAAAAATGGAGCAGAGATATCAGAATCTCCAATAGATAAATTAAGAAAAAGCGCTAAAGCCGACATAGTGATGCAATTAACTTGGAAATTAAATGTAACAGGTCCAAAAAAATCTGTAACATTCAACTTACAAGGTTTAGATTCTTATACAAATAAGCAAATTGCAACTGCCGTTGGTACCGGTTCTCCATCTTTTTCTGCCGAGGTTTCTTTGTTGCTTGAAGAAGCAGTTCTAAATCATATTGATAATTTTAATGCTTCACTTCAGTCTCATTTTGACGATTTATTCGCTAATGGAAGAGAAATAAAAGTAAGAATTAAAAAATTTGACTCTTGGGCTTCAGATTTAGAAACTGAATTTGATGGTCAAGAATTAGGATTAATTATTGAAGATTGGATGTCAAGCAATACCGTGAAAGGCCGATTCAGTACAACGAATGCAACAAATAATTTAATGTTATTTGAACAAGTAAGAATACCTCTATTTGATGATAATGGAAATGCTACTGACGCAAGAAGGTACATGAGTAAATTACAAAAGTTTTTGCAAGCTGCACCCTATAAAATCCCTGTAAAATTAATGACGAAAGGATTAGGTGAAGTAGTTTTAATTTTAGGAGATAAATAAAAAATTATGAAAAAAGTATTATTATCTATAGTTTTTCTAGTTACTTTAATTGGTAATAGGAATTATGCTCAATCATCAGATAATGTTGGTTTCTTGTCATTATCTACATATGTTGATTCGTCAGTAGAAGAAAAAACAGAAGGAGCAACTGAAGTGTTGAAAAATAAATTAGATCAAATAGTTGCCAATAATGGATTAGCAAATGGTTTCTCTAGATTTATTTTAACAGCAAATGTTATAACCGTAACAAAAGACGTATTAGGTACAGCACCAACCTCGATTGCTTATACATTAAATGTTACATTTTACATTGGAGATGGTATTGAAGGAAATAAATTTACAACATTATCAAAAAATGTAAAAGGTGTTGGAATTAATGAAACCAAGGCACTAATTAATGCGTTTAAAAACATCAATTCATCAGATAGTGAAATTCAAGCATTTATTTCTAAAGGGAAAAAAGAAATAATAAATTACTATAACACAAGATGTGATTTGATTATCAAAAAAGCCCGATTACTTGAGTCACAAAATCAGTTTGATGAAGCAATTTATATGTTATCAGCTGTACCTGATGCTTGTACTGATTGTTTTAACAAGTCTTTGGTAGCAGTTCAAGATATTTTTGACAAAAAAATAAACATGGAGTGCAAAGTAAAATTGCAAGAAGCTAAATTATTATGGGCTTCAAATCCCACCGTTGAAGGAGCAAACCTTGTCTCTGATATGTTGAAAGATATAAATCCAAGATCTTCTTGTTATAAAGATGTTGTTGCTTTCACAAATTCAGTTGCGAAACGAGTTCTAGAAATTGATGGAAGAGAGTGGAAATTTAAAGTAGATCAAGAAATTGGTTTAGAAAGAGACAGAATAAAAGCTATCAGAGATATCGGAGTAGCTTGGGGTAATGGACAACCAAAATCTGTTGTTTACAATGTGAGAGGTTGGTGGTAAAATGATGTCTTAAGATTAAATTTTATAACAATTAAAAACCCCATCAAATTTAATAGATGGGGTTTTTATTATAATTACAAATTCATAAAAAAATCATTTCCCTTATCATCCGTAATAATAAATGCAGGGAAATCTTTTACTTCAATTTTTCTTACCGCTTCCATTCCTAACTCTGGGAAATCTAATACTTCAACCGATAAGATGTTTTCTTTCGCTAAAATCGCAGCAGGACCACCAATAGAACCTAAATAAAATCCGCCATGTTTTTTACAAGCGTTCATAACGTCTTTGCTTCGGTTTCCTTTGGCTAACATAATCATGCTTCCACCAGCCGCTTGGAACTCGTCTACATAAACGTCCATTCTTCCTGCAGTTGTTGGACCAAAACTTCCTGAAGGCATTCCGTCTGGAGTTTTAGCTGGACCAGCATAGTATACTGGGTGATTTTTGAAATACTCTGGCATTGGTTTACCAGCATCCAATAATTCTTTGATTTTAGCATGCGCAATATCACGAGCTACAATCAACGTTCCATTTAATTTCAAACGCGTTTTGATTGGGTATTTTGATAATTCTGCTAAAATTTCAGCCATTGGTTGATTCAAATCAATTTCTACTGCTGGCTCTAAATGAGGCGCCGTTTCAGGTAAAAATTGTGCTGGATTGGTTTCCAATTGTTCTAAGAAAACACCCTCTTTTGTGATTTTCCCTTTGATATTTCTATCTGCCGAACAAGAAACACCCATTCCCACCGGACAGGAAGCTGCGTGACGTGGTAAACGAATCACACGAACATCATGCGTTAAATATTTTCCACCAAATTGCGCTCCAATAGCACTTTCTTGGCAAATTTCTTGAACACGTTTTTCCCATTCTAAATCACGAAATGCTTGACCTGCCATGTTTCCAGAAGTTGGAAGATTGTCATAATAACCTGCTGACGCTTTTTTCACAGCTGCTAAATTAGCTTCTGCTGAAGTTCCACCAATTACAATAGCCAAGTGATACGGAGGACAAGCTGCAGTTCCTAAATCCATAATGCGCTCGCGGATGAATTCATCTAACGATTTTTCATTCAAAAGCGATTTTGTTTTTTGATATAAGAACGTTTTGTTAGCTGAACCACCACCTTTTGCTAAAAATAAGAACTCATACGAACTTCCTTTTTTGGCATAAATATCAATTTGAGCAGGTAAGTTTGAACCCGAGTTTTTTTCTTCAAACATCGAAATCGGAACAATTTGCGAGTAACGAAGATTTTTGTTTTGGTACGTGTTGAAAATTCCTTTTGACAACCATTCGCCATCATCAACACCGGTGTAAACGTTTTCACCTTTTTTTGCCATTACGATAGCGGTTCCGGTATCTTGGCAAGAAGGTAGTTGCCCTTGAACGGCTACAGCAGCGTTTTGCAATAAATTATAAGCCACAAAACGATCATTGTCAGTTGCTTCAGGGTCTTCGATAATGTTTCTAAGTTTTTGTAAATGCGATGAACGTAACATAAAAGAAACGTCATTCATAGCTTCTTGCGCTAACAATTCTAATCCTTTTGGGTCCACCACTAAGATTTCTCTATCGCCAAGTTGTTCTACTTTTACGTAATCGGAAGTTATTTTTTTGTAGTGTGTATCGTCTTTTAAAATAGGATACGGGTCTTGATATAAAAAGTCCATTTTGTGTATGTTTTGAAAGGTAAAGTTACGGATTTTTGTTATTTTAACCTGCAAGGTTTTTAAAACCTTGTAGGTTTTTTTATTCAAGCATTTGTTTTTCAGTTAAAATTTCATTTTTAAAATCATGACAATAAATAAAGTTTTCTTTAGAATCAAACAACTGAATAACTTCTTCTCTAATTAATTTGGTTGGTTTGTCTGAAATTAAAGATTGATAAGATGAAAACGAAAATCTTTTATAATCAATATCTAAATGATGCTTTGGATTTAAATGAACATATTGAATTAAGTTTGTCAAATATGCTTCATTTTCAATTTTTATTCTTTTGAAGTGTTTTTCAAATAAACTTCCTGTTCTGTTGTTTTGTTTGTTGAAGGCTTTTGCATATGAATTGAAAAGATTTGAAAGTGCTTGAGTAATTTCATTTTCATTAACAATTCGAATAATAAAATGAAAATGATTATACATTAAACAATAAGCGAAAGTTTCGGCTTTATTTTCCAAATATTTTGAATATAATTTTAAAAAATATCGCTTGTTTTCATCAGAATTAAATATGACTTCACTATTTATACCTCGATTATAAATATGATAAACTTTGTCTTTTTCTAAAACTTCTAATTTCATGGTGTGTTTTATTGATACCTACAAGGTTTTGGAAACCTTTCAGGAATTTAATTCGTTAAAAAAACCAACTCGCCACAAAAATCGCCGTAATTACGCAAATTAAATCCACTAAAAGCATCATGCCTAAAGTGTAACGGGTGTTTTTCACGTTGATGCTTCCAAAATAAACTGCAATTACATAGAAAGTCGTTTCGGCACTACATTGGAAAATACAACTTAGTCTTCCGGTTAATGAATCGGGTCCAAATTGCTTCATTGCATCAATCATAAATCCTCGTGAACCACCTGAACTAAAAGGACGCAACATAGCTACAGGCAATGAATCGGTGATTTCTTTAGCTACGCCAAGATGAGCAAATAAAAAGGAAATCCCGTTGGCTATAATTTCAAACAAGCCACTGTTTCTGAATAAGGAAATTGCAACTAACATTCCCATTACATAAGGAAAAATGGTAACTCCGGTTTTTAATCCATTATTCGCTCCTGCTACAAAAGTGTCGAAAATGGTTGTTTTTTGTTCCACGAATTTCTTCTCTTGAACGAAAGAAAATATCAAAGTTCCACCGATAATTAAGATTAACAATAATCCCGAAAGGTTAGAAGTAAAGTAATTTTTACCAATTAAATCCAAACTGTTTACATAAAATAATAATCCCACAATAGCACCAATAACTCCCATTAAAGCGGCTAATAAAGAAGCACTTTTAAAATTAACACGTTGTTTAATTCCAACTAAAATGAAAGCAGCAATAGTTCCAACAAAAGAAGTTATAATGCAAGGCAGCATTACATCGGCAGGATTTGCAGCGTGTTCAGCAGCTCTATAACCAATAATCGATGTTGGGATTAATGTTAATCCCGCAGCATGTAAGCACATGAACATGATTTGGGCATCACTAGCTCTGTCCTTGTCAGGATTTAATTCTTGTAAACTTTGCATGGCTTTTAATCCAAAAGGAGTTGCAGCTGAATCCAATCCTAAGAAGTTGGCAGAAAAATTCAACGTCATATAGGAAATCGATTCGTGGTTTTTAGGAATCGAAGGAAAAACTTTAGCAAACAACGGACTTAATTTCTTAGCCAATCTTTCCGATGCTCCTGAAATAATAAGTAGTTCCATTATTCCGCAGAAAAAGGATAAATAAGCAATCAAAGGCAGAATTAAATCAAATAAACTGCTTTTGGTCATAGGAAGTAAACCATCTGCTTTTTGTTTTCCGCTGTAGATTTTTACAGTTTGATTGTTGTAAATATAGGTAGTGTCTGCATCCTTTTCATTTTTATTAATAATGAATGTTTTGTCTTCAGCCTTTTGTACACTGTCTTGCACAAATTTGGGTACTTCTTTTAAATATTTTTCACCAATTAAAAGAGGTTCACCTTGTTTTCCATTCAAAACATAATCAATAGAATAATATTGCGAAGAGAACAATCCGAATACAATAAAAAAGATAGATGATATAAATATCACTAACCAAAATCTGCTTAAAACCATAAATACCTATTTTTTCGTAAATGTAATATTTATAAGTGTTTAAAGAAAATTTAATTTTTCCCTAGCATAGTTCTAATTATTTTACTTTAAGAAATTTTTTTTATTGAATTCAAGTCGTTTATTTTAAAACATTTTTTTGAAATTATGAAAAAATTATATATTTGTTTTATTAAATGAAACTAATTTGCCCCAAAAAATAAAAAAACAACAATTATTCACTTATTTTATTATCTTTTTCTGTGTACTATCTTTTTCACAAACCAAGGAAGATGTTGCTAAAATAACAAAAGACTACAATTTTGCAAAAATTCAGGAAAAGATATCTTACTATCGACAGTTAGAAGAAAAACAAAGAGCTAAGGCTGTTGAAATTGCTAACAAAAACAATTGGCCAATTTTTATTAAAGGAGATGACGGAAGTTTTAAACAACTAATGAGCGTTACTCCTGACGGATATCCTATTTATTATGCAACAACAAATGTAAATGCAGCAAAATCCACAAGAGCAAATTTTTTAAACACTGGTGGTGGTATGGGATTAACTTTAGATGGTCAAGATATGATTGCTCGTGTTTGGGATGGAGGTACTGTAAGAAGAACTCATAGCGGTTTTGGAGGAAGAGTGACAACTGTTGATGATATTTCAGGAATATCTTATAGCGATCATGCCACTCATGTTACAGGTACAATATTAGCTTTACCTTGGAGTACTGCATCAGCTGGAGTAAAAGGAATGGCAACATTAGCAACGGCAAGGACATTTAATTGGGACAATGATGAGTCAGAAGCCTTATCTGAGGTTTTGGGTGGAATGTTAATCTCAAATCATTCTTATGGGGTTCCAATAGGATCAGGATCATCTATATTGCCTGCTTGGTATATAGGAGCGTATACAGATGCTGCAAGATCTTGGGATGAAATTACATATCTATCACCCTATTATTTACCTGTAATGTCAGCGGGAAATGATGGAACTAACAATAATAATTCAAATCCAATTGCTGTAGGTTATGATAAATTAACTGGAAATAAAACCTCAAAAAATACATTAATCGTAGCAAATGCAAATGATGCTGTAATAAATACGGATGGTAGCTTATTTAGTGTTTCAATAAATACGTCAAGTAGTCAAGGTCCTACAGATGATAGAAGAATTAAACCAGATATTACAGGAAATGGTACAGGTTTAACATCTACAATATCCACAAGTAACACGGCAACTGCATCAATTTCTGGTACCTCAATGGCTAGCCCTAATGTTGCAGGAACTTTATTATTATTGCAGCAACATCAAAAAAATTTAACAAACAGTTTTATGAAGTCCTCTACTTTAAGAGGTTTAGCGTGTCATACTGCTGATGATGCTGGAAATTTAGGTCCCGACGCTAAGATGGGTTGGGGTTTATTAAACGCAAAGAAAGCCGTAGAAACAATTACCGGAAATGGTTTAACCTCATGGATTTCAGAAGAAAATTTGACGCAAGGGCAAACCTTCAATATTACTGTTAAATCAAATGGAGGTTCATCAAACCCATTAATTGCATCCATAACTTGGACTGATTTACCCGGAATTGCAAATAACGGAACTATGGGAGATAATGATATTACTCCAGTATTAGTTAATGATTTAGATATAAGAATTACAAAAGACGGAACAACTTTTTACCCTTGGAAATTACAATCAAATCCTTCTGCATTAGCTGTTAGAAATGGGGATAATAATGTTGATAATATTGAAGTTATTAAAATAGACGCACCTTCTGCAGGTGATTACGTTATTTCAGTAACACATAAAGGAAATTTAGTTTCAGGCTCTCAAAATTATTCTTTAATTATTACAGGCATTACTTCCGATTTTTCATTAATTTCTAAATCCGAGGATTTAACTTTATGCTCAAATCAAGATGCTGTTTACAATTTTGAATATAAGCAAACGGGATCAATGACAACCACATTTTCAGCAATTGGACTACCTCTTGGAGCTGTAGCGTCATTTAGTCCAACTTCTTTAAATACAAATGGAAGCGTTACAATGACAATTTCAGGATTAGCCAATGTACAGCCTGGAATTTATAATGTAGGGATTTCAGGAAACAATGGTTCTGAGATTGAAACAAGATTAAAACAACTTAGAGTTTACTCTAATAATTTTCAACCAACAGTTTTATTATCTCCAGATGCAGGACAAAATAATACTGCCACAACTTTGTTTTTTAATTGGAATTCCGACATAAATGCTGAAAGCTATAATTTACAGCTATCAAATCAATCAGATTTTTCTACATTTTTTGCAAATGTTAATACAACAGCGCCCGGTTATTTGATAACAGGATTAATTCCTAACACAACATATTATTGGAGAGTAATTCCATCAAACCGTTGTGGAGACGGTGCAACAAATTTAGCTTTTGTAAATAGTTTTAAAACAGGAATATTAACTTGCGGTAATACATTTGTTGCAACGGATTTTTCTAATGCAATTATTGGAACTACAGCAAACAGTGTTGCAACAATTCCAATTGAAGTAACAGGAGGGTTAACGATAGGAGATATAAATGTTAACTTAAATTTGACTCATACATATATTCAGGATATGAAGTATTTTTTAGAAGGCCCTTCTTCCATAGGAAGTCCTTTAATAATGTTGTTTGATGAACCTTGCGGTGATAATGATGATATTAATTGTACTTTAGATGATGCTGGTACAAATTTTACTTGTGGTGCTACGGCCCCATCAATAATTGGCAATGTTAAGCCTATCGATTATTTGGCTAACTTAAATAACTTACCAGCGGATGGAATATGGACTTTACGCGTTGTAGACGCATATAATGGAGATGGTGGTATTATTAATAGTGTTTCTTTGTCAATATGTAACTTAGAGCAACCGCTTAGTAAATCAGATAATACTTTTTCTGAAGTAAAGGTGTATCCAAATCCAGCAAAAGGAATTATTAACATTGATTTATCATCATTGTCTTATTCAAACTCAACTATGTACAAAGTAAACGACTTTCAAGGAAGGCAAGTATTAGAAAAAAAATCTAATAGTATTTTGGAAGTATTAAATATTGAAGACCTTTCAGAAGGTGTTTATTTGTTAACCATTGAAAACGATCTAGGAAAAACAACGAAAAAAATAGTTGTTAAAAAATAAATTTAATTTTAATAAAAAAGCTCGATAAAATCGAGCTTTTTTATTAAAATTATTTCCCTGGAAACGCTGCTTTTCTTTTCTCTAAAAATGCTGTTGTTCCTTCTTTAAAATCTTCTGTACCAAAACAATATCCAAAATTTTCAATTTCTACTTGGTAGCCATTAACACCATCGGTATAATTTGCATTAACCGCTTGAATCGCTTTTGCAATAGCCACGCTTGAATTTTTAGTAATTTTAGAAGCAATTCCTTTTGCAAATTCTAACAATTCAGCTTGTGCAACTACATGGTTTACTAAACCATAATTTTTAGCTGTTTCGGCATCAATCATACCTGCTGTCATAATTATTTCCATAGCACGCCCTTTTCCAACTAATTGCGCCAAACGTTGTGTTCCTCCGTAACCTGGAATAACTCCTAACGTTACTTCTGGTAATCCCATTTTTGCATTATCTGAAGCTACTCTAAAATGACATGACATAGCCAACTCTAATCCGCCACCAAGTGCAAAACCATTTACAGCAGCAATAACTGGAGTACTTAAATTTTGAACAAAATCAAATAATAATTCTTGCCCTTGAGCAGCTAATTTCCCTCCTTCTTCAACTGAAAAATGAGCAAATTCTGAAATATCAGCTCCGGCCACAAATGCTTTTTCTCCACTTCCCGTTATAATAATTGCTTTTACAGATGAATCTTCGTTTAACGATTTAAATCCATCGTGTAATTCTTGAATGGTTACTTTGTTTAAAGCATTTAATTTTGTTGGTCTGTTAATCGTTACAATAGCAATAGCTTCCTGTTTTTCGATAAGGATATTTTCCATTTTTACTTAATTTGATTATTTATTGGGAAGGAAACCAAAAATTCGGTTCCTACATTGGGTTCCGTTTCAAAGGTAATCGTTCCGTTATAATTCTCTATGATATTTTTAATAATAGCTAAGCCGAGTCCCATTCCACTCGATTTTGTAGTGAATTTAGGCTCAAAAACGCGTTCCTGATTTTCTTCTGAAATTCCGTTTCCATTATCTTTTACGGCAATTTTAACTTCTTCACCTTGTCTAAAAACCGTAACAAAAACCAATTTATTTTCTTGTTCTTCAGGTATGGCTTGAATGGCATTCTTAACCAAATTCGTAATGACTCTAATTAATTGCGTTCTGTCTAATTTGGCAATAATTTCGTCTTCTAATGCTGAAAACTGGATAAAATCTTCATTAAAAATTTCTAAAGCCATTTTTACAATACGAACTACATTTAGCGTTTCGTTTTGTTGCGCAGGCATAGCTGCAAAGTTTGAAAAAGCTCCTGCAACTGCGGTCATGGTATCTATTTGCTGTAAAATAGTTTTGGTATAATCGTCTAATTTTTGAATAATATTTGGGTCATTTACATCGAACTTTCTTTGGAAATTTTGCACGGTTAATCGCATTGGAGTAAGTGGATTTTTAATTTCGTGTGCTACTTGTTTCGCCATTTCGCGCCATGCTTGTTCTCTTTCGCTTTGTGCTAAAATGGTGGCGCTTTCTTCTAATTTATCCACCATGTTATTATAGGAATTAATTAAAAGATTAATTTCTTTACTTCCGTCTTCTATTACAATTTTTTCATTTCGTTGATACAATTCTGTCTCTTGAAGTTTATCACTAATAATTTTTAAAGATTTGGTAATATAACTCGATAAAAAATAAGACAATACAATAGAAATAAAGAACATAAAAACGTAAACTTGCCCAAATCGAATTAAGAAATTTTGAACTTCATTGTCGTAAAACTCGGTATTTTCTTCATATGGTAAATTTAAAATTCCCATGGGTTTAAACTTAGTATCCTTTAAATACGAATAAGAAGATCGGAACGATTGCCCATCAACTTTTGAAAATTCAATGTAACGTTTGTCTAATGACGATTGAATAATTTTTAATGTGGATGGGTTTATTTTTGGTTTGTCTTTATCTAGTTTGAATATAGCTTTTGATGATATTAAAAGTTTTCCTTTTAAATCAAAAAAATTGATTTCCATACTGTGAATGTCTGATAATTCGAATATTTTCTCTTTAAAAATTAAAGGAATATTTTCCGTCGTAAGCGGATAAGTAGTAGTTTGAAGCACATAATTAATATGTTCGGTAATAGCCGCTTCTTTTCGTTCTAAACGATCTTGATGGTATTCACGAGCTTCTTTTCTAAATTGATAAATAGAAACCGCAGCAATAAGAACAGACGCAATTAACGTTAAGAATATCATGGAAAGAAATATTCTAACACGCAAGGAAAGGTTCTTAAAGTTTAAAATTCTATCCATATTTTTTTGATGAAAATCAACTGTTGTTTTTCTCTCGAATTTTTTTGTATAATCTGTAACCTAACATTAATAATACTGAAAAAGCAATAATGCCAACAACGCCAAAAATCCAATTAATTGCATTTTTTAAAATTACTAAAAAAACTACTGCAAATAGAATAATTGTAGCACCTTCGTTCCAGATTCTAAAGAAACTTGAAGTATGCTTTACCTCATTATTTTGCAATTGTTTAAATATTTGATGGCATTTTAAATGATACAAATACAATAAAAACACAAACGCTAATTTAACGTGCATCCAAGGTTGGGCTAACCAAACTTTACCAACTTCAGTAAAAAACAACATCCAAAAAGCAAAAACACTTGCTAAAACAGCACTTGGCCAAGTTATAATGTACCATAAACGATATTGCATTAATTGGTATTGTTTAATTAATATGTCTTGCTCGGGTTGAGGTTTTTGTTTGGCCTCTGCGTGATAAACAAATAACCTAACAATATAAAACAAACCAGCAAACCAAGTAACCACAAAGATTAAATGTAACGATTTTATGTAATTGTATAATTCCATTTTTTATTGATTTTGAAAAGCCCATTGATCAATCCAACGGCTCATGGTTTTAACCCAATCGGCACTATCATTTAAACATGGAATAGACAAGAAATTTTCTCCACCGTTTTCTTTGAAACTATGTGCTGCTTCCATTCCAATTTCTTCTAAAGTTTCCAAACAATCCGAAACAAAAGCGGGTGTAACCACTGCTAAATTCTTAATTCCTTTTTGTGCTAAACCATCAATAGTAGCATCGGTATAAGGTTGCAACCAAGGATCGCGACCCAAACGTGATTGAAATGATGTGCTGTATTTTCCTTCTTCCAAACCTAAAAATCCAGCAACTTGTTTAGTAGTTTCATAACATTGATGACGGTAGCAAAACTCGTGTGCTTTTGAAGGCGTATTACAACAACTTCCATCTATTTTACAATGCGATTTTGTTACATCTGATTTTCTAATATGACGCTCTGGAACACCATGATACGAAAACAATAAATAATCTGATTTAAAATCATCTAAAGCCGATTTAATGGAGTTAGATAAATCACGAACATAATCGGGTTGGTTATAAAAAGCTGGTAAAATGGTGAATTCCATGTTAGGGAATTGTTTTTTGCGAATTTCTTCGGCTAATACCAAAATAGTTTCGGTTGTTGCCATAGCAAACTGAGGATACAATGGAATTAATAAAACCTCATCAACCCCTTGATTGTGTAATTCTTTTAAACCAAATTCGATACTAGGATTTCCATAACGCATGGCTAAAGAAACCGGAATACTGACTTGTTCTTGAACTTTATTTTGTAATCGTTTTGATAACACAATTAATGGAGAACCTTCTTCCCACCAAATTTTTTTATACGCTTTAGCTGATTTTTTTGGGCGAGTATTTAAAATGATTCCTTTTACTAATAAGGCTCTAAGTAAATATGGAACATCGATAACGCGTTCGTCCATTAAGAACTCATCTAAATATTTTCTAACATCTTTAGGTTCAGGGCTGTCAGGTGAGCCTAGATTAATTAACAGAACTCCTTTTTTCATTTTCTTTTTTTTGTAAAAATAATCAATACTCTTTTTAAAGAAAGTTTTATATACGTTTTTTATCTATAATGCGATTTGTTAAATCAATATAATTGAAATTATTCAATGTTAGCATTCAAATTCATTAAATATTTTTTTGGGGTTGTGCCAAATTTTTTCTTGAAGGCAGCAATAAAATGACTACCTGTACTATAACCAATTTTCAATCCCACTTCATTTACATTATAAGAACCACTATCTAACAATTGACGTGCATAATCCATTTTGTAATCAAATAGAAACCCATAAACGGTATCGCCATAAATTTGTTTGAAACCCATTTTTAGTTTTTTCAAACTTAACCCTACTTGTTCCGATAAAACTTCTAGTGTAGGAGGCTCGGCCATATTAGCAATGATAATTTCTTTTGCTTTCTTAATTTTTAAAACATTTTCTTCATCAATCAAAAACGGACATTGTTCTGCATTTGGATCTTCGGAACGATTAAAATACAAACTTAATAGTTCATATCCTTTTCCTTTGTAATATAAATTCTTGATGAATGAATTTATATTGTAATGAAAAATTTGGCTAAGAACAATAGCCATTGACGGACTTATATCGTTTTCTTTATAATACTTCTTATCTTTATTTTCTTCACTTAAAAACGGAATGCTTTCAGCTTCTGAAGAAAAAAGGCCATGAAATTTTTTGATAGATATAATTACCGAAATTACCCAACTTTGTGGTGCTAATTCTAAGTGTATTGGCAATTCTTTTTGCGGATTGTAAAACAAAAGCGACTTCTCTTCTTTTAAATCTAAGGCATAATTTCCTTGATTAAAGACAAATTTCCCTTTTCCTTTAAGCCCAAAATGAAATTGGATAAGGCCTTGGTTTACAAGGCGTTCTACTTTAATTATTTCGTTACTATCATTTTGAAAACGCAATAAAATAAATTCGTTTTCAATTTTTATTTCTTCTAATGAACCCATAGCGATATTTTTACGTATATAAGCCTAACAAAATCTTTTGGCGTTATTTAGAATTGTTCTACATAACATATTTGTAAAAGCTTGAATTTAGTACAAATTTAGCAGAAATATTGCAAATTAGACCAAATGATTTTAAAATAACTTTGAGCGACATAAAAAGTCCTTCAAGCGTTGTTTTTATAAAATAGTATCATTTAATTTTGTTAAACTTTTAGGGAAGAGTATATCACATGGAAAACAATACATTCGCAAAGCATCCGACTTTCTATGCAGTAGGGTTGAGTTATAAGAAAGCAGATGCGGAAATGAGAGGGAAATTTAGTTTGGATGAAAAGGCTAAAACTAATTTATTGCATCAAGCCAAAGATGAAGGTATTGATAGTTTAATTGTTACTTCTACTTGTAATCGTACTGAAATTTATGGTTTTGCCCAACATCCATTTCAATTAATAAAATTATTGTGCGAAAACAGTCATGGAACGGTTGAAGATTTTCAGAAAGTAGCTTTTGTTTACAAAAATAGTGAGGCTATTAATCACATGTTTCGTGTTGGAACTGGCTTAGACAGTCAAATCTTAGGTGATTTTGAAATCATAAGTCAATTAAAGAATGCATTTGTAATTAGTAAAGAACTAAACTTAGTAAATGCATTTTTAGAAAGACTGGTAAATGCAGTAATTCAAGCGAGTAGAAAAATTAAAAACGAAACCGAAATTTCTTCAGGTGCAACTTCTGTGTCTTTTGCGTCGGTTCAATATATTTTTAAAAATGTAGAAGACATTGCTTCTAAAAACATCTTACTTTTTGGAACAGGAAAAATCGGAAGAAATACTTGTGAAAACCTAGTAAAACATACTAAACACGAACAGATCACATTAATCAATAGAACTAAAGAAAAAGCCGAAAAATTAGCTAAAAAACTAGATGTTATTGTTAAAGATTATGCTGATTTACAATTAGAACTTCAAAAAGCAGATGTAGTTGTAGTAGCTACTGGTGCTCAAAACCCAACGGTTGATAAAGCCATTTTAAATCTGAAAAAACCTTTATTGATTTTAGATTTATCGATTCCGAAAAACGTGAACGAAAATGTAAAAGATATTGAAGGTGTTACGCTTGTTCACATGGATGAACTTTCGCAAATTACGGATGAAACTTTGGAAAACAGAAAAAAACACATTCCAGCAGCCGAAGCTATTATCGAAGAAATTAAAGATGAGTTCATGTCTTGGACGAAACAACGTAAATTCGCCCCAACCATACATGCTTTAAAAGCAAAACTGAATACAATAAAAGAAGGAGAATTGAATTTTCAACGTAAAAAATTGGCTAATTTTGATGAAGAACAAGCCGAGTTAATTACAGCAAGAATCATTCAGAAAATCACGAATCACTTTGCGAATCATTTAAAAGATGATGAAACCATGGTGGATGAAAGTATTGAATGGATTGAGAAAATTTTCCAATTAGAAACGGTTTCAAAATAATGAGCAAAATAATCCGAATAGGAACTCGTGATAGCGAATTAGCCCTTTGGCAAGCACACACAGTACAAAAGAAATTAAATGATTTAGGCTATCAGACTGAAATTGTAGCTGTAAAATCGCAAGGAGATATTATTCTTGATAAACCACTTTACGAATTAGGAATCACGGGGATTTTTACCAAAACCTTAGACATTGCCATGATAAATGGTCAGGTAGATATTGCGGTTCATTCTATGAAAGATGTACCAACAGCTTTACCTATTGGAATTGTGCAAGCAGCGGTTTTAGAACGTGCCAACACAGTTGACATTTTAGTTCATAAAGGCAACTTAAATTTTTTAAATTCGCAAGGAACTATCGCAACTGGAAGTTTACGCAGACAAGCACAATGGTTAAATAAATATCCGAATCACAAAGTGGTAGATTTACGTGGAAACGTTAATACCCGTATGCAAAAACTAGAAGATAGTGACTGGAACGGAGCTATTTTTGCTGCTGCAGGTTTAGAACGTATCAATATAAAACCAGAAAATTATATCGATTTAAGTTGGATGATTCCAGCACCTGCTCAAGGGGCGATGGTAGTAGTCGCAATGGAAAATGATGATTTTTGTAAAGAGGCATTAGCAAAATTAAACCATTCAGAAACTGAAATTTGTACATATATTGAACGTGAATTCTTAAAAACATTAGAAGGTGGTTGTACAGCTCCTATTGGTGCTTTAGCCACATTTACTTCAGATAAAATTGATTTTGAAGGCGTTTTGTTCTCTTTAGACGGAAAAGAAAAACACACAATCAAAAAAAGTTGTACTTTTGATTCTTATAAAAACTTCGGGAAAAATTGTGCCGAAGAAATTTTAAACAACGGTGGAAGCGCTCTTATGGAAAGCATTCGTCGTGTTTTAAAAAAGTAATTTTATTCCAAAATGGAGAAAGAATCGTTACTCAATTATATATATCGTTTTTTCGATATTATTGTATTACTCTTCATCGTTTTTGACTTTGGATATGACTTTGAAGAAAATTACAATTCGCCTCATGTTATTGGGCTTATTTTTTTATCGATAGGTCTTTTCGCTTTTAATGCATTCAAATTCTTCACATTTAAGTACAAGAGCAATAAAAAAGTTGCATTAGCTAATATGGTATTAATTATCGGAATTATGCTAACTTCGATAGTTATTGCTTTTTTAAATTTAGAGTTTTCCTCAGACTATATTTTACAAAAAGTCAAACCTATTTATGAAGGTGGGTTAATTTTCTATTTTTTACTAAGACTTTTAGTTTTGGTTCGTCATATTTATGATATTTACTTTAATCCTGCTATCGTATTTGTTGGGAGTTTTTTAATTTTAGATTTAATGGGAGCTTTCTTGTTGATGCTTCCTAGTGCTACAACAAATGGTATTTCGTTTACAAATGCTTTATTTACGTCAACTAGTGCAGTTTGTGTTACAGGTTTAACAGTAGTTGACACATCCTCTGCTTTTACAATTGTAGGACAATCTATAATTTTAGTTTTGATTCAATTAGGCGGAATTGGTATCTTAACTTTTACCTCTTTCTTTGCTTTCTTTTTTAGAGGTAGTTCTTCATTTAAAGAAGGTTTAAACACAAAGGATTTTATTGCTCATGAAGGGTTGCGAGATGTTTTTAGAGCGGCGCTTAATGTTGTAATTCTTACACTAGGTGTTGAGATTTTAGGGGCAATTTTTATTTATTCTTCTATAATTGAAATAAATACTATTGAAAATAAATTTTTCTTCTCCGTTTTTCATTCTATATCAGCTTTTTGTAATGCTGGATTTTCAATTTTATCAGCTGGATTATATGATGAAACCATTCGTTTTGACTATTTTCTTCAATGGGTAATTATGACTTTAATTGTGCTTGGTGGTCTTGGACATAATATTGTGTTTAATTTTTACCAATACATTAAAAATTATATCATAGAACTTTTTGAGAAAAAAATCATTCACAAAAAAATACGAGTAATTACTCTTAATACCAGAATTGTTATTTACACTACAATATTTTTATTAGTAGGAGGATTTGTCTTTTTGTTTATTTCGGAGTATAACAACACTTTGTTAGAACATAATACCATATTTGGAAAAATTACTGCTGCATCATTTAATTCTGTTACACCAAGAACCGCAGGCTTTAATGCTGTTGATTTTGCTAAAATGAATGTGCCATCTCTTTTATTTATTATTTTTTTAATGTGGATTGGAGGTTCTCCTGCGTCAACTGCGGGGGGTATTAAAACAAGTACTTTTGCTCTTGCAACATTAAATATTTTTGCGGTTGCTAGCGGAAAAAGTAGAATACAAGTGTTTGGAAGAAGAATTTCATCTGAATCTACCTCTCGTGCTTTTGCAATTTTATGTATTTCTCTTATAACAATTGGCATTTCTATTGTAGCCATATTAATTTTTGAACCCAAAGGAACTCCATTATTAACAGTAGCTTTTGAATGTTTTTCTGCATATAGTACAGTAGGTTTAACTTTAAATTTCACTCCAACTTTAACAGAACCAAGTAAATATGTACTTATTGGATGTATGTTTATTGGTCGTATTGGTATGCTCAATTTAATGGTTGGACTATTACGCAGAATGAATCATCAGTTCTATGAATATCCAAAAGAAAATATATTAATTAACTAATCTTGTCCAAATGAAAATTATCGTATTTGGTTTAGGAAACTTCGGAATGTCGCTTGCTATCAGTCTTACTGAAACAGGAAACGAAGTAATTGGTGTTGACAAAAACATCGAAAAAGTAAATTTAGTAAAAGATAAAATTTCACATGCTATAGCATTAGATTCTACTAATGAATTATCATATGAAGCTTTACCGTTAAAAGATGCTGATAAAGTAGTTGTTGCTATTGGTGAAAACGAAGGGGCGGCTATTATTACAACGGCTATTATCAAAAAACTGTCAGATGTTAAAATCATTAGTCGTGCTTTATCACCTATTCATGATACC
Organism: uncultured Flavobacterium sp.; assembly: GCF_937967675.1. Classification (GTDB taxonomy): domain Bacteria; phylum Bacteroidota; class Bacteroidia; order Flavobacteriales; family Flavobacteriaceae; genus Flavobacterium. The sequence goes on from NZ_CALBSN010000073.1 coordinate 21,074, forward strand.
GTTTTAGAAGCAATGGGGATTTATAGCATAATTCACCCTGAACAAGAATCAGCCGATAGATTAACAAAACAAATTAATTTTAAATCAACTTTAGAAAATTATCAATTAGATGATAATTACACCATTTCGGAAGTAAAAGCAAAACCTGAATTTTTTGGTAAAACTTTAGCAGAATTAGATTCAATCGACAAATACCATTTAACACTAGTTACCATCATTCGAAAAAGAGAGAAACGTAATTTGATTGGTAAAAAAACGATAGTAAAAGAAACAATTGGCCGCCCAGATCCTGAAACTGTAGTACAGGAGCATGATATTTTAGTGGTTTATGGTTACAATAAAGACATCGAAACCTATTGTTTAGGACAAGAAGAACACCAAATTAGAAGCTAAAATGACCCGAATTCTCTCTACAAAAAAACTTTCAAAAGCATTAAAAAACAAACTTTCTGATGCTAAAATTGAACTTGTAGAAAAGAATTTTATTCAAACTAAATCTATTGATTTTGAAATACCTCAACTCAACGATTACTTAATATTTACAAGTAAAGAAGCGGCAAAAAGTGTTTTAAAATCAGATGTCAAAAATGTTCTCTCAAAGTCTTGTTTGTGTGTAGGAAATAAAACCCGAAGTTTTCTAGAAAAGAAAGGATTCATTGTTTTGGAAAGTGCCGATTATGCTGAAGAATTAATCCAAATAATCGAATCAAAATATAAAACGAATTCGTTTACTTTCTTTTGCGGAAATATCAGAAGAAATACAATTCCTGCTTTTTTTCAGCAAAATAAAATCGCATATAACAAAATTGTCGTATATGAAACCAAACTGAAACCACACCAAATCAAAGAAACATTTGATGGCGTTTTGTTTTACAGTCCGTCTGGAGTCAACAGCTTTTTAGAAAAGAACACATTAGAAAATAAAACGTGTTTTTGCATTGGAACCACCACAGCAAAAGCATTAGAAAATAAAACAAAAAACATAGTAATTGCATCACAACCCACTGTTGAAAATGTAATTAACGAAGTAATACATTATTATAAACGCTTATAGCCAATTGCTTAAAGCATAAAGCATAAAAAATGATTAAGAACGACTTATTTTTACGAGCATTAAAAGGAGAAACTGTAGAACGTCCACCGGTTTGGATGATGCGTCAAGCAGGAAGATATTTACCAGAATTTAGAGCTTTACGCGATAAATATGATTTCTTCACACGTTGCGAAACGCCAGAATTAGCTGCTGAAATCACAGTGCAACCCATTCGAATTGTAAAACCAGATGCGGCTATTTTATTCTCAGACATTTTAGTGGTTCCAAGAGCTATGGGAATTCACGTGGAACTAAAAGACAATTTAGGTCCGATAATTCCAAATCCAATTCGCACAATGGAACAAGTAAATCAAGTTTTTGTGCCGAATATTCACGAAACCTTAGGTTACGTAATGGATGCGGTAAAACTAACCAAAGAAATGTTGAATGACGAAGTGCCATTAATTGGTTTCGCTGGTTCGCCATGGACGATTTTCTGTTATGCGGTTGAAGGAAAAGGTTCTAAAAGTTTTGATACCGCAAAAGGATTTTGCTTTTCAAATCCAGTTGCGGCACACTTATTATTACAAAAAATCACTGATACTACGATTTTATACCTAAAAGAAAAAGTAAAAGCAGGTTGTAACGCCATTCAGGTTTTTGATTCTTGGGGAGGCATGCTTTCTCCAGTAGATTATCAAGAATTTTCATGGCAATACATCAACCAAATCGTAGAGGCGTTAGCTGAAGAAACAGAAGTAATCGTTTTCGGAAAAGGATGTTGGTTCGCTTTAAACGAAATGTCAAAATCAAAAGCATCTGCTTTAGGAGTAGATTGGACTTGTTCACCAAGAAACGCTCGTTATTTAACGGGTGGTGACATCACATTACAAGGAAATTTTGATCCAAGTCGTTTGTTATCTCCAATTCCAACCATCAAAAAAATGGTTCACGAAATGATTGACGAATTCGGAAAAGACAAATACATAGTAAACTTAGGACATGGAATTTTACCAAATATTCCTGTGGATCATGCGAAGGCTTTTGTGGAAGCAGTGAAAGAGTATAAATAATTATGAATGGTGTTAATTTGAAATACTTGTCCATTTTACTATTTCTTTTTATTTGCATTCCAACTTCACATGTTAGTTTGCCTTTTTTTTTAGTAATTGGTTTATTGATACTTCAAATCTTTTCTTTAACAGATGAGTTTATATTGCTTTCAATTGAAAATTTATTTCTGATATTATCAATTTTAGGAATAATTTTATATTTAAATAAAAGATTAATATTGGGTTTTCTAGGTCAATTGCTGCTAATTATAGCGGTTATTGTTTTTGTAAAAATTGAAAATTTAAAACATTTTGAATTCACAATTCCTTTTACAATACACTTACTAATATCAAGCTTATATTTTTTAAAATTGTTTAGAGTAAAAAATGAAAAATAAATTCTACACCTACATACAAAACCTACAAGATCAAATCTGTAAAGGATTAGAAGATATTGATGGTGGTACTAAATTTCGTGAAGATATTTGGGAACGACCAGAAGGTGGCGGAGGTCGCACTCGCGTAATTGAAAACGGAACTGTTTTTGAAAAAGGCGGTGTAAACATCTCTGCTGTTCACGGGAAATTACCTGATACGATGCAAAAAATGTTCGGCGTAGGAGAAGCGGATTTCTTTGCTTGTGGATTGAGTTTGGTGATTCATCCGAAAAGCCCAATGGTGCCTACGGTTCATGCCAATTGGCGTTATTTTGAAATGTATGATGAAAACGGTAACATCATCAATCAATGGTTTGGTGGCGGACAAGATTTAACCCCGTATTATCTGTTTGAGGAAGATGTAAAACATTTTCACCAAACTTGTAAAACGGCTTGCGACAAACATAATCCAGGATTTTATCCGAACTATAAAAAGAAATGTGACGAATACTTTTGGAACGCACACCGTAATGAAGCTCGTGGAATTGGTGGTTTGTTTTTCGATTATTTGAAAGAAACCGACACCATGAAAATGGAAGATTGGTACAATTTTGTAACCGAAGTTGGAAATTCATTCTTGCAAGCTTATGTTCCCATTGTGGAAAAAAGAAAAGATTTACCATTTACCGAAACGCAAAGAACTTGGCAAGAAATTCGCCGTGGTCGTTATGTAGAATTCAATTTGGTTCACGATAAAGGCACTCTTTTTGGACTAAAAACGAACGGTAGAATCGAAAGTATTTTGATGAGTTTACCACCCCATGTGCAATGGGTATATGATCATCATCCTGAAGCGGGAAGTGAAGAAGAAAAATTATTGAAAATATTAGCAAAACCAATTGATTGGGTATAATTATCCAATATCAATCACAAATCATAAAATATTATGTTTCCAATACACAGAGGTCGTCGTTTAAGAGTAAACGAATCTATAAGAAGTTTAGTTCGCGAAACTAGTTTAAGTCCCGCTGATTTTATGTTTCCAATGTTTATCATGGAAGGTGAAAATACCAAAGTGGAAATCTCTTCTATGCCAGGCATTTTCCGTCGCACTTTAGATTTAACGGTAGAAGAAGTGAAAGAATTATTCGCTTTAGGAATTCGTGCCGTAAACATCTATGTAAAAGTTAGCGATGATTTAAAAGACAATACTGGAAAAGAAGCATGGAACGATAATGGTTTGATGCAAAGAGCCATTCGTGCTATTAAAGAAGCTTGTCCAGAAATGATTGTAATGCCTGATGTGGCTTTAGACCCATATTCGATTTATGGTCACGATGGAATTATTGAAAAAGGTGATGTAGCAAATGATGCCACAAATGACGCTTTAGTAAAAATGGCGGTTTCACATGCACAAGCTGGTGCCGATTTTGTGGCTCCTAGTGATATGATGGATGGTCGTGTTTTACGTTTACGTCAAGGTTTAGATGCTGCGGGATTTCACAATGTAGGCATTATGAGTTATTCGGCTAAATATGCTTCGGCGTTTTATGGTCCGTTTCGTGATGCTTTGGACTCTGCTCCAAAAGATGCTGATGTAGAAGTTCCAAAAGACAAAAAAACCTACCAAATGGATTATGCGAATCGCATCGAAGCAGTAAAAGAAGCACTTTGGGATGTAAAAGAAGGTGCAGATATGGTTATGGTAAAACCTGGAATCGCTTATTTAGATATCGTTCGTGAAGTTAAAAATGCAGTAGATGTTCCGGTAACAGTTTTCCATGTTTCGGGAGAATATGCGATGATTAAAGCGGCTTCGGAAAGAGGTTGGTTAGATCATGATAAAATTATGATGGAACAATTAATGTGTATCAAAAGAGCGGGTGCGAGTTTGATTTCCACTTATTTTGCTAAAGAAGCAGCCATTTTATTAAATAAAAAGTAATGTGACATTTGTCACAAACCAAGTGAAAGCGATATTGTAATTTTATCGATATTTCTAAATTATATCAAAATGAAACTTATTTTTAAATCGTTTGCTGTTTTTACATTAGCCATTTCTTTAACGAATTGTGGCGAAAAAAAAGAAACTGATGCCTACGGAAATCCTGTTGAAGAAAAAACAGAAGTAGTAACAGAAACTACAGTTGATCCATTACTAGCAAAAGGGCAAGAACTTTTCGAAGGAAAAGGAACGTGTACCGCATGTCATAAACCTGATACAAAAGTAATTGGACCAGCAATAAAAGATATCGCTAAAATTTACAAGGAAAAAGGAGCAAGTATCGCTTCTTTTATAAACGAAGAAAGTGAAGCGATTGTTGACCCAACACAATACGAAACTATGAAAGCTAACTTTGTTATTACAAAAGCCATGACAGCTGAAGAACGCAAAGCGCTAGAAGTATATATGATGAGTTTCGAATAATTGTTACTCAACCACCAATTTAAAGCCCACGCGCGGAATGTTTTCGATTCTCACGTGGGTTTCTTCTTTTATGATTTTTCGTAATCTTGAAATAAATACATCTAAACTTCTTCCTAAAAAATAATCATCGCTTCCCCATAATTCTATTAAGATTTTTTCGCGCTTTAGAACGGTATTCGGGTTGTCTAAAAATAATTTTAAAAGTGACGCTTCTCTTTCGGTTAAAGTTATGCTTTGATTGTCATTTTTGAATAAATAATTCTCAGGTTCAAATTGAAAACTTCCAAACTTATATTGTTTTTGGTTTAAATTATCGGTTGATTTCTGACTTCGATTTAAGAAAATTTCGATTTTTAAAATCAATTCTTCAATCGAATAAGGTTTTACCAAATAATCATCGGCACCCAATTTCAAACCTTTAATTCGGTCGTCTTTCATGGTTTTTGCTGAAAGGAAAATGATCGGAATTTCTTGATTTCGTTTTCTGATTTCAGTTGCCATTTCAAATCCATCCATATCGGGCAACATAATATCTAAAACACATAAATCAAAAGATTCTTTACAAAACAATTGAAAAGCTTCTTTCCCATTGGCGCAATGCGTTACATCAAAATGTTGCTCTAAATTATCGGAAGTTAAAAACGCTAAGGTTTCGTCGTCTTCAACATACAAAATGCGCTTTTTACTCATAATCGTTTTTATTTATTTGGATGGTTATGGTGATTCCTTTTTCTTCATTATTATTAGCTTCGACTTTCCATTTATGCCATTCGCAAACGCGTTTTACATACGAAAGTCCGATTCCAAAACCTTCTATATCTTTACTATCTTCCCTTGCTACACGATAGAATTTATCAAAAACAAATGGCAAATCGCTTTCTGGAATTCCACAACCGTTATCGGTAAATTTTAAAGCCAATCCTTTTGAATTTTCATGAGATTGAATTAAAATTTCTGGATTGTTACCTGAATATTTTACGGCATTGTCCAAAATATTATAAATCAGGTTATAAAAGTGAAATTCATCGGCTTGAATGCTATAATTTTGATCTAATTGAATTTCAATTTTAATTTCTTTTTGATGTTTTAAAAATATGTTTTCTCTAACTAACTCTAATAATACTTTCAGATCCACTTTCGATTTTTCTAACTCAATTTGCTTGCTTTCGGTCTTCGCTACATATAGAATTTTCTCGATGTGCTGGTTCAACTTGTTACTTTGATTAATAATAATTTGCATGTATTTTGAAAGCTTAGGATTGTCGATAATTTCCTTTTGAGTATTGGCATAATTAGACGCAATTAAAATGGAAGCCAAAGGTGTTTTGAATTCATGCGTCATATTGTTGATGAAATCCTTCTGCAAATCGGTGTATCTTTTTTGCTTTAACATCAATAAAACAGAATATACATAAATGATTAAAACCAAGAATAAAACGCCAGTAAAAATCCAATATTGCGATAAACTTCTAAAATAAGTTTGTTTGATATTTGGGAATCGAACTGCAAAATAATAGGTTAAATCCGTATTTTTTGAAAAACATTCGGCACAAAATTTAGAAGGTTCTTTTCCATTATCTGAAATATAATTTCCATACACCATAGCATCTGAACTACAATCATAAATGGCATATTCATAATCTAATTCGAGCTTAACTTTTTCAAATTCAACTTTTAAATATTGTTCTAGTATGTTATTCTCAAAAACATCATTAACATTAACAATAAAATAATTTTCTGATACTTTTTTAATTTGATTACCAATTGGCAATTCCTTTTTATTGTCTTTGTAAATTTTACCTACTACATCTTGTAAAGCAAAATGGATTTTATCTTCCATATCCTTTTTCTCAAATATATAGGCTTGATTGAGCAAAAACAATTGCATGATAATGACTCCTACAATTGCTAAAAACCCAGCAAAAATTACGGTATTAAATCTGTTAAACTTCATAATAAGTTCGATATTACGAAAAAAGAGTATTTAAAAAACACCTGTTAACATGTCATTAACAATCATTAAAATTTAATTAACAACAGAAAAATAAAACTTTTCTAGTTTTGTATCTACAAATTTAAAATAACTAAAAATATTATAAGGTATGAAATCAATTAAATTAACAATTGTAGCTTTATTTGTGGCTAGCGCATCGTTTGCACAATCTAAAGAAGTTAAATCAGAAACTGCTAAAGCGGTACAAGTAGCACCTGCTGAAGTTAAAGCACCAGCAGCACCTAAACAATCTACGATTAAATGGGATCAGGAAATGCACGATTTTGGTGATATTGAAAAGGGTAAACCTGTAACTTATGAGTTTTCTTTTACAAATACTACTAAAGAAACTATCTTAATTACAAATGTAAGACCAGCATGTGGATGTACAGCAGCTAATTATACTAAAACTCCAGTTAAACCAGGAGAAAAAGGTATGGTAGCAGCAACTTTTAATGCGGCGAATGTAGGTCCTTTCCAAAAATCAGTAACAATAACAACAACTGAAAATGGAGTTGAAGCGGTGAAAACAGTTTCTTTCAAAGGAAAAGTTTTAGAACCAACAGCTACAGACAAAAAAGAAGAGATTAAATCATAATAATATTACTTTTACAACTTTTTCACATCTTAAGAAAAACCACCTGATTTTCAGGTGGTTTTTTTATATTTACTAAATGAAAATAGCTTTCGTAAAAACGCCGATTGGTTTAGCAGAAATTCAAGGCGATGAGAATGGAGTTTCTAATATTCATCTCAAGAATGAAGAGATTAGAAGAGTATCTAAGGTTCCTCAAGAATTAGAAGAGGCTGTTAGTCAAATCCAAGAATATTTTGAAGGAAACAGAACTCAATTTACCTTTTTGTTAAATCCATCAGGCACAAAATTTCAAAAAAAAGTTTGGCAAGAATTACTCAAAATTCCTTTTGGTAAAACCTCTTCTTACATGGAATTGTCTAAAAGATTAGGAGATGTAAAAGCAATTCGAGCCGTAGCTTCTGCCAATGGAAAAAATCCACTTTGGATTGTGATTCCTTGTCATAGAGTTATTGGTACTGATGGCTCATTGACAGGTTATGCAGGTGGTTTGTGGCGCAAAAAATGGCTGCTTGAACATGAAAATCCTGTAAAACAAGAAACTTTGTTTTAGATTGTTGTAAAATCCAATCACTTTTTGCTACTTTTATAACGCAATCTTATAAAATTAGTTCATGAAATTTCTTATAAAATTCTTCAAATGGTTTGCTATTATTATAGTGAGCATCATCATTTTAATGTATGTTTTTAATGTGGATTATCTTTTACGAGCTGTAAGAACCATTTATTTCAAAGGTTACACAACTGCTTTTCTAGAAGACTATAAAGAATTTCCTAATAGAGAAATTAAGAAAGGAATCGCACAACCTTGGGCAATAGCCACCGATTACAATTCCATTCCTGCCACCGAAGTCTTATCTAAAAACCATAAAGAATTACAAACTGTTGCTTATTTAATCATTAAAAACGATAGTATTTGGCACGAAAGTTATTTCGATGGATTTGATAAAAATTCTAAAACCAATTCTTTTTCCATGGCAAAAAGTGTTGTTACTATGGCTATGGGAAAAGCTATTATGGAAGGAAAAATGAAAAGTTTAGATCAAAAAGTAATCGACTTTTTTCCTGAACTAAAAGGAAAATATGCCAAAGAAGTTACTATCGGCGATTTATCTTCTATGGCTTCTGGATTAAGTTGGGATGAGAAATATTACAGTCCGTTTTCTATTGTAACTCGTGCTTATTTTGATGACAATTTGAAAGGTATTATTTTAGGATTAGATATTAACGAAAAACCAGGTCAATCCTTCAAATATTTAAGTGGCGCTACACAATTATTGGCTATGTGTATTGAAAAAGCTACTGGCGAACATTTATCAGATTATGTGTCGAAACATTTTTGGCAACCTATGGGAGCTGAAAACGAAGCACTTTGGCAATTAGATGAAGCGCCTGACGGAATTGAAAAAGCCTATTGTTGCATCGCAAGTAATGCGAGAGATTTTGCCCGTTTTGGAAAACTGTATTTAGATAATGGGAAATGGAATGGGCAACAATTATTAGATAGCACTTTTGTGAAAAAATGCATCACACCACGATTTGAGAAAAGTCCACAATATGGTTATGGATGGTGGATGCACGAAATTAAAGGAAAGAAGCTTTTTTATATGCGAGGTCATTTAGGACAATTTGTAATCGTAATTCCTGAAGATGATTTAATCATTGTTAGATTAGGGCATTTGAAAGGACTCCAAACGAATACAGACCCACATAGTAACGATTTATATGTTTATGTAGAAGAAGCTTATAATATGTTAGCCAAAAAAGATATGAATAAATAAATTCACATTAACTAAACAACTACAACGCTCTATGATTGAAAAAATTAATTTAAACAACATCCTGTTTTTAGACATTGAAACGGTTCCAGAATACCACAATTATCGCGGTTTAGATAGTGAAACTCAACAACTTTGGGAACAAAAAACGCAATACCAAAGAAAAGATGAAGTATCAGCGGAAGATTTTTATGAACGCGCTGGAATTTGGGCCGAATTTGGAAAAATCATTACCATTTCAGTGGGTTACTTTGTTAATAAAGCCGATATTCGAAATTTTCGCGTAACCAGTTTTTGGGGTGATGAAAAGAAAATTTTAAACGAGTTTTCCAATTTATTGAATACCCATTTTAATGGTGCCCAACATCTTTTATGTGGTCATAATGCAAAAGAATTTGATATTCCTTTTATTGCTAGAAGAATGATTATTAATGGTATTCCACTTCCAAATAAATTAAATTTATTTGGTAAAAAACCTTGGGAAGTTCCTCATTTAGATACTCTAGAATTATGGAAATTTGGAGATTATAAACACTTTACCTCATTAAAACTTCTAACAAAAGTTTTGGGAATACCATCACCAAAAGATGATATTGATGGTAGCGAAGTGGCACACGTTTTTTATGTTGAAAATGATATTGATAGAATCATAACATATTGTGAAAAAGACGTAATTGCTGTAGCACAAATTTTTTTAAGATTAAGAAGGGAAGAATTATTGGTTAAAGATGAAATTATTCATGTTTAATTCATTTCTTACTATTTTTCACTATCCCATTCCGAATAAAATTGGCTTAAAAAAGTAATCATGAAATCATGACGTTTTTGAGCCAATTTTTTTCCGGTTATGGTGTTCATTTTGTCTTTTAAAAGAAGAAGTTTTTCGTAAAAGTGATTCAAAGTTGGCGACTCACTATTCTTATACTCTTCTTTACTCATATTCAAATTAGGTTGAATATTTGGATTGTATAATGGTCGATTTTTAAAACCACCATAATTGAAAGCACGAGCAATTCCTATTGCACCAATCGCATCTAGTCGGTCGGCATCTTGTACGATTTCTAATTCTTTTGAATGGTATTTCTTTTCAAAATTTCCGCTTTTAAAAGATATGTTTTCAATAATAGCAATCACATGCAAAATAATATCTTCCGAAACATTTTGTGATTCTAAAAACTCACGAGCTACTTTGGGACCAATAGTTTCGTCTCCATTATGAAATTTTGAATCTGCAATATCATGAAGCAAAGCAGCTAATTTAACAACAGTCAAATTACATTCTTCTTCTTCAGCAATTAATAAAGCATTTTTGTATACGCGTTCAATGTGAAACCAATCATGACCTCCCTCAGCCTGAGCCAATTGATTCTTTACAAAAAGTATAGTATTATTGATAATTTGCATGGTTCTAATTTACAAAAAAAAATTCCAAACCCATAATCGAATTTGGAATCTTAAATATATTTTTTTAATGTTATTTTACTAAGGCAGGTTGTACCCATTTAAAAAGTTGTCCTTCAGCAGGAACTACTAATCGTTCAGAAATTCTAGTCATTCTTTCAGGTAATTTCATTAAGTAATCACGAGCTTTTTCAGCTTCATCAGTAAGATTACAAATTTTATCAATCTCCCATTTTTCATTTAGTTTTTTTAGAATATCTACATAATCCATTGCCGTATAAACACCTAAACGTTGAGCCGATTCTGAGAATTTTTCAAATGCAGTTCCAATACTTTCTCCTGATTCTCTAATTAGATGAGCAGGCATAGTAATTTTTTTCTTCATCATGTATTGAAATGACAGCATCATTTCGCTTGGATCCACTTCAAAAATACGTTTTACAAATTCGCTATAGGCTAAGTGATGGCGCATTTCATCTCCTGCAATTAAGTTACACATTTTGTGTAGTTTTTTATCACCAAATTTCTTTGCCATTTGAGCCACACGATTGTGAGAAACATAAGTTGCTAATTCTTGAAAACTTGTAAAAACAAAGTTTTTGTATGGGTCTCTATCTGTTCCTGGGTCAAAACCATCGTTAATTAAATGATGTGTTGTGATTTCTACTTCACGCATATTTACTCTTCCTGAAAGATATAAGTATTTATTTAATACATCTCCATGACGATTTTCTTCACCTGTCCAATTGCGTAACCATTTTGCCCAGCCATTATCGCCTTTTTCTCCTTTTTGATTAACACCTTCTACATCCATTAACCAAGTTTCATAAGTGGGTAATGCTTCTTCTGTAATAGTATCTCCTACTAATACAACCCAAAAATCATAGGGTAAATCTTTTGCAATTTCTCTAAGTTCTCTAGCTTCTTCTAAAAAATTTTCTTTTGAAGAATCGGGTAATAAATCTGTTGGTTGCCAAATTTTTTCAACAGGAATTAAGAATTCTTCCATAAAGTAGTCAATTTTCTTTTCTAAAAATTGCATCACTTCTAAACGGACATTTTGTATCGACATTTTAATTTATTTTGATATGTTTTGTAATTGTTTTTTCGGTTTTTTCAAAAATTTCTTCAAACGGGTATTCTGAAATTTTTAATGGTTCATGAACAATGAATTCTAATCTAGAACCCAAACCAAGAGGGAAAGTTCCAAATTTTGTTATTTTCCACGAATTATTTATAGTTATAGGTAAGAAATAAGCATCCGGTGCAAACTTATATAGCATTTTTAAACCATTTACTGCAAAAGGTTTAGGTGTTCCTGTTTTGCTACGCGTTCCTTCTGGAAATATGACAACGGAGTAATTATTATTATTAATTAATTCGGCTACTTTTTTAATTTCGGGCAGGGCTTGTTTTGGATCTTTTCTGTCAATTAGAGCAGAACCTCCATGTTTTAAATTGTAAGAAACACTTGGAATTCCTTTACCTAATTCGATTTTACTTATGAATTTAGGGTGTACTTTTCGTAAAAACCAAATGATAGTAGTAATATCATGTAAGCTTTGATGATTAGCTACAATAATTAGAGGCTTATGCTCTGGAACATTTTCCATTCCTTTAATATGGTACGTAGTTCCTAATACATGCGCTGTTCTAACTAAGAACCAGTTCAAATAAGCCACACTTAATCTATGTGCATTATATCCAAAAAGATTAAAACATACCCATTGAATTGGATGAAAAATCAACAACCAAAGTATAAATAAAATATAATAAACAATTGAAAGTGGATATGATAGTATTTTTTCCATTAGAAAACCATTTGTGCAAAAATAAGTTATTAAATAAAAAAACCACCATATTCGGTGGTCTTTCTATATGCTAGCATAGTAAAATTGTTTTTTAGTCAATGATTGTACAAACTCCATTTACGCAATCAATAGTTCTTGGCGGACTTACTACCATACAATCTGATACGGCACCTATTTGCAAGTTGTATGCATTGTCCATTTCGTAATATTCATTTACTAAATTTTCAAGTGTAGCTTGATTAACCGTATTTGGGTAAACCAAAAATTCTCTCGGACCACCACATGGTTTAGCACCAAAGGCAATTGAATTACAACCTGAAGCTTCTGCACAAGAAAAACTATTGATATAATTAAGAATTTCTTGTTTTTTTTGAACCAGTTGTTGTGGTGTTATCGAAGTTACAGTTTCTTCTTCATTACACTGAAAACTTTGAAGAAGCATTGCTAAAAGCAAAAAACGAATAATAGTGCTCATAATCTTTTTCTGTCAAGATATAAAAATTACGAAAAGGTTGCGTTATTTAGCAAAATTCGTTGTAAGCGTCTTTTAAGTTTTCAGCAATTAATTCTGCTGGACGACCTTCAATGTGATGACGTTCTAACATGT
>NZ_CALBSN010000074.1 GCF_937967675.1 uncultured Flavobacterium sp.
AGTTTTCAAGAAGTAAACGATGGTGTTGAGGTGGAAACCAATGGAATTTCTTTTAAAACCAATAAATTATTATTCACTACGAACGGTTTTGCATCACAATTGGCTAACAATCAAGTCAAACCGGCTCGTGCACAAGTTTTAATCACAAAACCAATTCCGAATTTAGACATTAAAGGCACTTTTCATTTAGATAAAGGCTATTTTTATTTCCGAAATATCAACGATAGAATTCTTTTTGGAGGAGGAAGAAATTTAGATTTTGAAGGGGAAACCACCACTTCTCACGATACAACCGAATTGATTCAAAATCGTTTGGAGGAGTTATTAAAAATAGTAATTTTGCCACATCAATCGTTCGAAATTGAACACCGTTGGAGCGGCACTATGGGAGTTGGAACTCATAAAAAACCAATCGTAGAACAACTTTCAAATCACGTGTATTGCGGAGTTCGCATGGGCGGAATGGGAGTTGCCATTGGTAGTTTAGTCGGACAAGAATTAGCTGATTTAGTTTAAAATATGGCAAAAAAAACTACTACAAAAAGTAAGTCACCAAAATTCCCCGCAAAAAAAAGAACAACAGGTCAAAAGATTTTACGTTTCTTTTGGTTGCTTTTTTTATGGTTTAATATCATCAGTTTTTCGGTGGTGTTGCTTTTTAAATTTGTTCCTGTTCCTTTCACACCTTTGATGGGAATTCGTGCTTTGGAACATAATGCGGCTGGAAAAGATATGGTGTGTAGCCATGAATGGGTGTCAATTGACGAAATTTCATTAAACCTTCAAAAAGCAGTAATTGCCAGTGAAGACGGACGTTTTTTAGAACATTCTGGTTTTGATTTTGAAGCGATGCAAAAAGCGTTTAAGAATAATCAGAAAGGGAAACGTTTAAAAGGCGGAAGCACCATTTCGCAACAAACGGCAAAAAATGTTTTTCTGTGGCAAGGAAGAAGTTATGTTCGTAAAGGTTTAGAAGCGTATTATACCGTTTTAATTGAACTAATTTGGGGTAAAAAACGCATCATGGAGGTTTACCTAAATAGTATCGAAATGGGCGATGGCGTTTACGGAGCTGAAGCAGCAGCCAAACATTGGTACAGAAAAGATGCCGCCAGTTTAACCCGTTATGAAGCCGCTGGAATAGCAGCAATTTTACCAAATCCAAGAAAGTACAAAGCTTCCAATTCTTCGTCTTATATTAACAGAAGAAAAGCTAAGATTAGTAGAGAAATTGGATACGTGAAATTGGATTATTAATTATTTTCAATCTGTTTTAAAATATAAAAGCACAAATTCTAACGAGTTTGTGCTTTTATGTTATTAAACATCATTTTTTTGTAAAATGAATTATTATTATCATTAATTTCAATTAACATTGAATCTTTCACGATAAAAACCGAAGAATCGTAATAATTTCCAGACTGAACAGAATAATGCTTTCTACATAAAAACAAAGTATCATTACTAACAAAATAGACGCCATAAGTAGGCTTTTTTAATTCTTCAAATGCTTTTAATTCTTGATAGAAAGCAAACTTACCATTAGAGTAAAATTTTATACAAGGTTTTGTTTCTTTCAATAAAGAATTAGTTTCTTTAATAAATAAACTTCCATTATTATCAACCTTATCAACAATATATTCTTTAACATAAACAGCATTAGTGTCAATGTTCAAAGTTGACAAATCAAAATTCTTCTTTGAATCACTTTTAAAACACAAATCTTTTCTAGAGTTACATGAGACCACTCCTAACAACATGAAAGTAAAAATTAAAAGAATTTTTCTATTCATATTCTACTTCGCTTTCGCCATAAATTCTTCTGCTTTTTCTACCATGTTTTTACTTCCGCAGAAGAATGGAACACGTTGGTGTAATTCTGTGGGTTGAATTTCCATGATTCTTTTGTAACCATCAGACGCTTTTCCGCCTGCTTGTTCGGCTATGAAAGCTATTGGATTGCATTCGTATAATAAACGTAATTTTCCGTTAGGCGCTTTTGAACTGGTTGGATATAAATAAATTCCACCTTTAATCATGTTTCTATGAAAATCAGAAACTAAACTTCC
>NZ_CALBSN010000075.1 GCF_937967675.1 uncultured Flavobacterium sp.
AAGACCGCGAAGTTATTTTGCATTTTGCGCCTTATCCGATTCAACTTATTTTAGGTAAAAAAGATCCAGTTTTAAATTACGAGGACAATTTAGAACAAATCGAAGGCACGCAAGTAAAACTCACCACTTTTGAAGATGGTCACATGAGTCATTTTGAAAATCAGACGGAATTATTGGCGGTTTTGAGTGGTTTTTTGAAAAAGGTATAACCACTAAGAGCACGATGAAGGCACAATGAACACAAAGCTTTGTGAACTTAGTGTAATTACTTTGTGTCCTTTGTGGTTCAATACAACCTTATGTTTAAAAAAACATTTAACCACTAAGAAAATAAAATAATCACATATTAAATTAGCCACAGATTTCACATATTAGAAGGATTTTGGAATCTGTGAAAATCCTTTAATCCGTGGCAAATTATACTTTTTCCTTAAACGGAATTTCTGTATTGAAAATTTCTACAATCAATTTTTCTAGTTCTGCTTTAAAATCGTCTAAAATTTCGGTTGAAATAACAATATCAGCATCTTTTCCTTTTCCTAATCCGAAAGGTAAAAAACCGTTTTTCATATTTTTGAATGAAACAATACCGGCTGAAACTTCTCGATTTTGTTTTAACTCGTGATTTTCAAACATCAAGGCATAGCACAACAACTGAATGATTTTCTCATTTTTTATATCGGAAGTCAAATCACCAAAATCTTGAATTTTTAAGCTGTTTCCATCTACTTTTCCGGTTTTATAATCGATAATTCTGATGGCGCCTTCTCGCTCTTCAATTCGGTCGACTTTACCTGCTATTTTTATTGGGAATGGCAACGATTTTACTTCGATTTCACAAGACAAACTTGCTTCTAACAGCAATACTTTTATGGCTTGACCTTCTTCGATGTCTTTCTTTTCTAGTTGTAGAAAATTGTAAACATTTCGTTTCGCTACTTCAAACGCCAATAGGTTTTTTCCTTTGGTAATTTCGCCTTCTTTGTAAATTTCTTTGAAATGTTTCAGAATGACTTCATCAATTTTAGCTTCCATCGCTTCAATATGATGCAATGCCAAAAACTGATTCAAATACGGCGTATACAATTCTTCCAAAGCGTTATGAATGATGGTTCCTAACGTATTTACTGCGATGTTTTCTTCTACTTCATCCGCTTCGTTAATGCGCAAAATACGTTGCATGTAAAACTGTAACGGATTTCGAATATAATTTGTTAACGACGATGGCGAAAATCCTTTATCAGTTGCAATTTCGTGCAAACGGGTTAAGATTTTATCGGTTTTTGGAATGGTAACGGGTTCGTATGCTTTTTCGGGTAAAACCGCGTTATAAATTGTACTTATGATATTGTGTTTTGGTTGTTTCTCGATTTCTAATTGAGTAATGAAACGGCTTTTTTCTCCAGCATCGATTCCTTCGTTATCGGTGTTATAAAGCAACCAAACATTTTTCGCACGCAATAACAAATGATAAAAATGATAGCAATAAATCGCATCTTTTTCTTTGTAGGTAGGTAATCCCAATTCTTTCTTTACATCATACGGAATAAATGAATTTTGCGATTTTCCAGCTGGAAATTTTCCTTCATTTACCGAAGTAATAATCACATTTTCAAAATCCAATACACGACTTTCTAAAACACCCATTACTTGAAGACCGCTCAAAGGCTCACCTTCGAAAGAAACTTCCGCTAAATCGATAATTTGCTTGTAAATGGCTTGAAGCGATGGCAAACTTTCAATTTGATTATAAGTTTCGTGATAATTGGTTAATTTATTTATCGTTTTAAAAACGGAATACACAAAAGCTTTGGTTACTTTTTCTTCGGCATCATCGTTACTTAAATAGGATTTTATGATAAGTAAAATCGAATTCAAATTCGCTAAAATATCAGAAATAGAATCGTCCCAACGTGTAAATAATAATTTGAAGAATTTGTTTTCTGAATTAGGATATTTCTCTTCGTATAAACTGAATAATTTTTGATTCGAAAAGAAGGCAAAATTGTTGTTGTTAATCACTTTTACCACTTCTTCCACTTTACAATACGGCTCTACCAAAGGATGATTTAGAATATCTAAAACTTCTTTGTAGTAGAAGGTATAACTTTTTTCATTTCGTTGTTTAGCATTCGTATGCAACTTGAACAACTTGCTAATCAACAATTGTGCAGGATTATTTTTACTCGGATAACCCATCGTAATATTCAACGCATCAACCGATTCAGGCAAACCGTATAAAACAGGAAGCAATAGGTTTTCATCACCAAGAACAACAGCTGTTTTTTCTAAATTTGGGTTTTCAGATTGAATTTTTTCAATTATAGTTCCCACAATTTTAGCTTGACCGATACTTTTTGGCGTACCAATAATTTCGATATTTTTTTCTTGACTAAAGTGATTTACTACCCATTCGAAATCTTGATTTACGAAAGGTTTCCATTCTTTCTTGAATTTTCTAATGAACAAACCAGCATCGTGATACGAATCGTTCAAAAACACTTCATCAATATCCCAATAAATTTTGGCTTTGTTTTCGTTAGCTAAATGTTTGAATATTCTCTCTTCCGCTTGATTTAAAGCGTTGAAACCTGCGAAATAGATTTGTTTGGTAATTGTTTTGATAAACGAAGCTAAGTTTTTAACTGCTTCTCTGTATAATAAACCTTGATAACCGATTCCTTTTTTTAATAAATGCTTATAAAACGATTCATAGTATAAAGGTAGTTTCGCCCAAAATTCTAAATGAGTTGTGATTAATTTGGTTTTGTCTTGTGGATGTAAATCCCAACGTTTTAATGCTTCAATATCTTCTAAATAAGAGAAAACATGATTTGGATCTAATAAATAGCGATCGATTTCATTAAAATCTTGAATGGCAGTTTTTGCCCAAGTAGCAAATTCTTCGAAGGTTTGCTGTTTGGATTTTTCAGTTACGGAAAGATAAACTTCGTAGAATTCAAATAGTAATTCGATTGGGTCAACGATACGAAGACCTGAAATCTCTTGAATGAAATCTTCAATACTAATGATAGTTGGCGAAAACGAAGTAGTTTCTAATTGATTTTTTAAACTTTCTAAAAGAAATACTTTTGCTCTTTTATTGGGTAAAACAATCAGACAATTCGTTAATTCGATATCAGATTGTGATAAAATAGTGTTGCTTAACTTATCTAAAAAAGTATCTTGTTTCATTTTATAAAAATAAAAAAACGTCCCGAAATTTCGGGACGTTTCTTAATATATTTTAGAAAGAAATTATTTAACTAATTTCACTTCTACTCTTCTGTTGTTAGCTTTACCTTTAGCAGTTTTGTTAGAATCTACTGGCATAGACTCACCAAAACCTTTAGAAGATAATCTAGAAGCATCGATACCGTTTTCAACTAAGAAGTTTTTAACAGCAGCAGCTCTATCTTCAGATAATTTTTGGTTCATTGCATCTTTACCATCAGCATCTGTATGACCTTCTAAAGAGAATTTAGCAGTTGGATACTCTTTTAAGATAGCAGCCATTGCTTGTAAAACTGGAATTGTTTGTTTTTGGAAAGAAGCTTTACCAGAGTTAAACAAGATAGTTTTACCATAGTCATTTAATTTTTTCATTGTTTCATCAGAAACTTCTGGACAACCATTGTTAGCTACAGAACCTTTAACAGTTGGACATTTGTCGTCTTTATCAGCAACACCGTCACCGTCAGTATCTGGCCATGGGCAACCTCCATTATCTTTAGCTCCTGCAACAGTTGGACATTTGTCATCTTTGTCAGCAACACCGTCACCATCTGTATCAGGACAACCTTTCATCATTTTAGTTCCTTTGTCATCTGGACAAGCATCTTCTGAATTGATGATTCCGTCACCATCATTGTCAGGACAACCATTTAATTCTTTAGAACCTGCTTCCTCTGGACAAGCATCTTCTGAATCTTGGATACCATCTTTATCTGTATCTGGACATCCTTTAAATTCTGGTAAACCAGCAACTTCTGGACATGCATCATGTTTGTCGTAAATTCCGTCACCGTCAGTATCTTTACCTCCAAATTTGAAAGATAAACCTGCAAAGTGTTGAATATGAGTCGGAACATCAGAATTAGCAACTCTGTTGTCATCAAATGAATGTTTGTAAATAGATTGGAATTGTAAACCTACATTTTCAGTTAACCATAAAGTTAAACCTAAACCTCCATTTACAGTACCAGCAGAAGCATCTCCAAAGAAATTATAACCTCCACCAATGTTGATAGATGGATCAATCCATTTAGATTTTAACATTTCCATAAAGCTGTATTTAACAACAGCATCAAATGCGTAATAAGAAAGATCTCCTGGATCAGAAACAAAATCTGTTGATTGTGTTCCATCTACTCTAGATACCCATTTATTAATTTTGTTTACAGAACCTGTAACACCGAAAGAAAATCCATCACCTACATATCTAGATACGTTTAAATAAGATACTGAAGGTAAAATATTCCAGTTCTGATTTGCGTTTACTAATTGGATGAATTTTGGACTGTCATTACCAACAGCACTAACTTTAGTGTCAACTCCATTTACCCCAAAAGACACTGCCCATGGGTTGTTGCTATCTTGTGCTTGCGATGTTAAACCAGCAAACAATAAAGCTGCAGCAAATAATTTGTTAAGATGTTTCATACTTGTTTTATTTAATTACAATGCGTTATAATTAGAACAAAAGTAAGACGTTTTTTTTAACTACAAAAAGTTTTGTTAAAAAAAATTACTTATTTGTCGGATTTTTACTTAATTATACCTAATTTTTTACCAACTTCTGTGAAAGCTTCAATTGCTTTATCCAAATACTCTTGTGTATGTGCAGCTGACAATTGTACTCTAATACGCGCTTTGTCTTTAGGAACTACTGGAAAGAAAAATCCTATCACATAAATTCCTTTCTTTAATAATTCTTCTGCCATTATCTGTGATAATTTAGCATCATACAACATTACAGGTACAATTGCTGAATCACCATCTATGAAATCAATACCTGCTTTTCTTAATCCTGCTTTGAAGTAATTCGTATTCCATTCTAACTTATCTCTAAGTGTTGTGTCTTTTTCTAATAGTTCAAAAACTTTTAATGATGCTCCAATAATTGATGGTGCCAATGAATTTGAAAACAAATAAGGACGTGAACGTTGACGTAAAATTTCAATCACTTCTTTTTTAGCTGTGGTATAACCTCCCATGGCACCACCAAGTGCTTTTCCAAGCGTTCCGGTAATGATGTCTACACGTCCCATAACACCTTTAGCTTCTAATGTTCCTTTTCCTGTAGCTCCTATGAAACCAGCAGCATGACACTCATCTACCATAACCAAAGCATCATATTTATCGGCTAAGTCGCAAATTTTATCTAGTGGCGCAACTAATCCGTCCATAGAGAAAACTCCATCAGTTACAATTAATTTAAAACGATGACCCGCCTCAGTTGCTTTGATTAACTGTTGCTCCAAGTCTTCCATGTTATTATTTTCATAACGGTAACGAGCTGCTTTACACAAACGAACACCATCAATAATAGAAGCATGATTTAAACTATCTGAAATAATACAATCTTCTTCTCCTAATAAAGGTTCGAAAACACCACCATTTGCATCAAAAGCGGCTGCATATAAAATGGTATCTTCTGTTCCATAGAAATTAGCAATCTTTTGCTCTAATTCTTTGTGAATATCTTGCGTACCACAAATAAAACGTACTGATGACATTCCGAAACCATGAGAATCTAAAGCGTCTTTCGCTGCTTGAACCACTTCTGGATGTGATGATAAACCCAAATAGTTATTCGCACAAAAATTCAAAACCGTTTCTCCAGTAGAAATGGTAATTTCAGCTCCTTGAGGCGAAGTAATAATGCGTTCTTTTTTGTATAATCCACTTTCTTTAATCGTGGCCAATTCATTTTGTAGGTGTTGTTGAATTTTTCCGTACATAATAAGTTTATTGTTACTAGTTTGTTGTTTATTATAATTCGAGGTCACAAAGTTACTATTTCTATACTTTCTCCTATGTATATAAGTACTTTTTTTACCACCTCATATTTCATTTCTTCCAAAGCCAATTTATATTCTTCTAATTGGGTTTTGTGTTTATTATGTTTCTCTCCTGTTTTATAATCCAATAAAAAAACTTGCTTGCCTTTTACAACAACTCTATCTGGTTTAATAGTTTTAGTAACTTTTTTGATGATATTTTGTTCATTAAAAACCTTGATATCTGCTTCAAAATAGTCATTTAATTCGGGGTGATTTACTATTTTTTGAATGGTTTCTTTAAAAACTTCTCTTTGTGAAAAAGTAATCAAACCTAATTCAGTTGCTTTTTGAATAGCCAAATCCACATCATATTTCGTATGAATAAACGCCATGATTTCGTGGAGAATATTACCAAAATTAATCGCATCTTGTTGCACTGTTCCCCACATTAAAGCTTCGCGTTGTGCAATTTTGATGTTTTTTGGATTTAGTTTATTTGCAACAATTCCGATTTGATTGTGATTGCCTTCGTGAAATTTGTTTTTTGAAATTCGGGTTGAATTTCCAAACTCATATTCTGATTTGGTCTCTTCGTATTTTCCGATATTCTGTAAAAACTCCAGAAAATAATATGACAAATTATTGGTAACTAAATCGCCTTTTTTAGTTTTCAGTTTGTTTGAAATCACATACAATTGTTCTTCCGCTCTTGTTAAAGCTACATATAAAACGTTAATCGTATCTAAGACTTCTTCTTGATTTTTGGTTTGAAAAATCACTTTTGCTTCGTTTCCGTATGTTTCCACTTCTTTTTTATTGTTGATTAACGCTTTCGGGAAATTCACATTCGCATCTTCTAACGGAATCCATAATTTATCTTTTGGTTTGCTTGAAAAGTTTTCTTCCGCAAAAGGAAAAATCACCACCGGAAACTCCAAACCTTTCGACTTATGAATCGTCATGATGCGTACCGCGTTAGTTCCTTCTGGCGATGGAATACTTTTTTGGTAGCCAATTTTATCCCAATATTCCAAGAAATCCGCAATACTTGATTGCACTTTCACGTCTTTTTCCAACACCAAATCCAAGAAATACTGCAAATACGAAGTATTTACTTTGTTATTTAAGAACGTTGCAATCAAAATTTCAACCGCTTCGTAAAGTGATTTTTTCTTGCAATTTTTAAACGAAATTTCAATGCCGATGGTTTTCAAAAACGCTTCTAATTCTTCCGAATTTTTATCTTTTGCAGCCAAAATAAAATCATGAATTTCCAATTCCGATTGCAGATATTTCGCAATGAAATACAAGAAATAGACTTTCGATTCGTCGTCTTTTGGATTTTTCAAATAACGAAGCAACGCAATCAACAACTTCACTTCCGTAGCATTTTGAATCAATAAGGTTTCCGAAGACAAAATCGGAACGCTGTTTTCGGTTAAGAAATTCGCTAACTTAATTCCAGGTGCTTTTGTTCGCGTAAGCAACACGATGTCTTTGTATTCAAATCCGTTAGCGATACATTTTTCAATAGTTCGCAACGTTTGATTCAAGTAAAATTTATCTTTTACCGAAATGGAATCGTTGTCTGAATCAAAACCTTCTACTTCAGTTTCTTCTTCTGGCACTTCGATGAAGGACAAATTCACATAGCCGCCTATTTTGGAATTGATTTCTTGATGCGAAAGGTTTTCGTAAAGATTTTTATAATCTGGATTTTCAAATTTATCCGATAATTGCTTGAAAAAAGCATTGTTAAACTGAATGACTTCGGAATAACTTCGGTAATTGGTGCCTAAACGAAGCGTTTCTTTGTCTTTATTGGAAAACGGATTGTGTTTTTCATCTTCTTTCGCTAAATCAATAAATTGTTCGGCTTTTCCTCCTCGCCAACGGTAAATCGCTTGTTTTGGATCGCCAACCAACATTAAGGTTCCTTGTTGCCCAAAATCGTCTTGTCCTGAAAGTGCATTATCGATTAACGGAATCAAATTTTGCCATTGCATCACTGAAGTATCCTGAAATTCATCAATAAAATAATGACGATATTTTTCCCCCAAACGCTCATAAATAAAAGGCGCAGGCTGATTTTGAATTTCGCCATGAATAATTTTATTGAAATCGGAAATCGAAACTAAATTTTGTTCTTCCTGAATTTGTTTGAATTCTTGATAAATCGTGTTTAACAACGACAATGGATTCAAATTTTGAAGAAAAGCTTCATACATTGAAATTTTTCCCACTTTTTCATTGATTGCAATAACCGAAGCTAAAATTTCGGAAGCTTTTTCATCAATAAAATCTTTATCGGATTGAGGAATTGTCTTTGAATATGCTGGTTTTGTTCCGTCTAAATAATTAATTATTGTTTCGTTTATAGCGATTTTTTCTGATACGATTTTTTCTAAATGATTGGTTACATAACTGGAATAAAACGATTTTCGAGAAACACCATTTCCGTCAATCAAGTCTAAAACACTTTGAGCAATTGCTTTACAATCGAGTTTTAACTGTTTGATTTCTTCCTGCAATTTCTTTTTTACGATTCCGAAATCATCAATACTTTTTTCCGATAATTCTTTAATTTCTTCCGAATTGTTTTCGTTGGTAATCAGTTGGGCAACCTTTAATAATTCGGAAGAAATGTCCCAGTTTTTATCGTCGTCAGTTTTCTCTTTTGAAAATTCGATTAGTAATTTGGTTAAATTGGGATCATCACCTGCTTTGGAAATCACCAAATCGATGGCTTCTTGTAATAAGGAATCGGTTTCCAACGACACCTCAAAATTTGGAGGTAAATTCAAATCTTGTGCAAACGTTCGGATGACTTTGTGTGTGAATTTATCAATTGTAGAAATATCAAACGCAGCATAATTATGAATGATATTTTTAATGATGGCTTTCGATTTATCTTTTAAAGTAGCAATACTTAATTTGGTTTCTGAAGCAACATCTTTTAGTAATTCCATCGCTTTGTCAGAAGTAGTATCCAGTGAAAATTGGTACAAACTCGAGACAATTCGGGTTTTCATTTCTTCTACCGCTTTGTTGGTAAAAGTGATGGCCAGAATTTTTCTATAAGCATCATCATTCGTCGCCAAGAAAAGAATTTTTAAGTATTCTTTCGTTAGTGTATAGGTTTTTCCGGAACCAGCTGAAGCGTCGTATATGGTGAAAGCAGTTGTATTCAAGTGTAATTTTTTATTGATTT
>NZ_CALBSN010000076.1 GCF_937967675.1 uncultured Flavobacterium sp.
AAATTTCAAACGTCCAACGACCTGAATTATTGAATTTTATGTACGCCAAATCGACTCCATCTAACGATGTGCCCGACATAACTCCGATAACGTTGTAGTTTTCTTTAAACATGGGTTAAAATTACAAATTGTTATTGAAAATTTGGTAATTAATCTTTACATTTGGTACCTGAAATTACAAAATAATCAAACATTACATCTAAATAATATGGATTTTAAATTAACCGAAGAGCATTTAATGATTCAGCAAGCTGCTAGAGATTTTGCTCAAACAGAATTATTACCTGGAGTTATTGAAAGAGATGAACATTCAAAATTCCCAACAGAACAAGTGAAAATGATGGGTGAACTTGGGTTCTTAGGAATGATGGTTGATCCAAAATACGGAGGTGCAGGATTAGATAGCTTATCTTACGTTTTAGCAATGGAAGAAATTGCAAAAGTAGATGCTTCTGCAGCAGTAATCATGTCGGTAAACAACTCATTAGTTTGTGCTGGTTTAGAAAAATATGGTTCGGAAGAACAAAAAATAAAATACTTAACGCCGTTAGCTAAAGGTGAAGTAATTGGAGCTTTTTGTTTATCAGAACCAGAAGCAGGTTCAGATGCCACTTCACAAAGAACAACTGCTATTGACATGGGCGACCATTATTTAGTAAATGGAACTAAAAACTGGATCACGAATGGTGGAAATGCTTCTACTTATTTAGTAATTGCTCAAACCGACGCTTCAAAAGGACACAAAGGAATCAACGTTCTTATCGTGGAAAAAGGAATGCCAGGTTTTGAAGTAGGTCCGAAAGAGAAAAAAATGGGAATCCGTGGATCAGACACACATACTTTATTATTTAACGATGTAAAAGTTCCAAAAGAAAATAGAATTGGTGCTGACGGATTTGGATTTGCTTTCGCTATGTCAACTTTAAACGGAGGACGTATTGGAATTGCATCTCAAGCCTTAGGTATTGCACAAGGAGCTTACGAATTAGCGTTAAAATATTCACAAGAGCGTGTTGCTTT
>NZ_CALBSN010000077.1 GCF_937967675.1 uncultured Flavobacterium sp.
AAGCATTAGACGAAGTAGAAGGTATCGAGCGTTTGCGAATTTCTTCCATCGAACCAAATCTTTTGAAAAACGAAACGATTGAATTCGTAGCGCAAAGTCGAACATTCGTTCCGCATTTTCATATTCCATTGCAATCGGGTTCTAATGATATTTTAAAGAAAATGAAACGTCGTTATATGCGTGAATTATATTCGGAACGTGTTGCTAAAATTCGTGAAGTAATGCCTCATGCTTGTATTGGAGTTGATGTTATTGTAGGATTTCCAGGTGAAACGGAAGAACATTTCCTTGAAACCTATCATTTCTTAAATGATTTAGATATTTCCTATTTACACGTTTTTACCTATTCGGAAAGAGATAATACCGAAGCAGTTGACATGGATGGAGTGGTGCCAATGAACGTGCGTTCGAAAAGAAGTAAAATGTTACGCGGACTTTCGGTTAAGAAAAGAAGAGCGTTTTACGAAAGTCAAATTGGAACGAACAGAACGGTTTTATTTGAAAGTGAAAACAAAGAAGGCTACATTCACGGATTTACAGAAAATTACGTAAAAGTAAAAACACCTTGGAATCCAGAATTAGTCAATACGCTGCACGAAATTAATCTAACCAAGATTGACGAAGACGGAAGTGTACGAATGGAATTCTTAAATGTAGAAGCATAAAAAAATCCCGATTATTCAGGATTCTTTGTTTATATGAGTTTTAAAAAATTAAATCTTAATTCCAGGAGGCAACATTTCTTGAAATTTTCTATTCTTTCTAAAGAAACTAATGAATTTTGCATGAGTAGGAACTACTTTTAATTTTCGTTCTTGCGCAATTTCTAAAACCGATTTTATAAATTCGTTGTGTAACTCTTCATCTTCGTTATTTTTGCTGCAAAATTTAGTCAAAAACAACTTTCGTTCTTGAATAGAATATTCGATTGAAACCAATCCAGTATCGGAAATAATTTCAAATTGTCTTAAAAGTTCATTATCTTTGATTTCCATGATGCCTTTCAATTATGGTGCAAATTTACGAAACTTTTTTAAAATAATGGTAATGAGTAAGATTCCAATTTATTTTATGCCAGGCTTAGCCGCAAGTCCAACTATTTTCGAAAATATTAAATTACCAGAAGACCAATTTGAAATGCACTTTTTGGAATGGTTTTTGCCTCAAGAAAAAGAAAGTATCGAAAGTTATGCACTTAGAATGACTGAGAAAATTCAGCATGAAAATCCCGTTTTGGTTGGGGTTTCTTTTGGAGGTGTTTTGGTTCAGGAAATGGCAAAACAAATGAAAGTTCGTAAAGTAATTATCATTTCAAGTGTAAAATCCAATGCCGAATTTCCTCCACGTTTTAAAGTAGCTAAAGCGACAAAAGCGTATAAGTTAATTCCAACCCAACTTTTAGCTGATATAGAAAAATTGGTAAAATATGCATTTGGAGATAATATTGTAGCCAAGCGATTGAAGCTCTACGAAAAGTATTTGTCAGTTCGTGATAAGCACTATTTGGATTGGGCTATTGAAACCATTTTGTGTTGGAAACAAAAAGAAATAAATACAGCCGTAATTCATATTCACGGAGATGCGGATGAGGTTTTCCCAATCAAAAACATTGAAAAATGTATTGTTGTAAAAGGAGGAACTCACATTATGATAGTTAATAAATTCAAGTGGTTGAATGAAAATTTGCCAAAATTAATTCTAAACGATTAAAAAATGAAAAAGCATATAAAGAAGATATTGATTACAGGAACGGTTGTTCTTTTAGCAAGTTTCTTAATTTATGGAGTAGTTTCAGATGACACAAAATATTCTCCAGTAGGTTATAGTTTGAAAATGGATTTTTCGGGTGAAGAAGTACCAACCTTCATGGCAGATGTGCAAGAGCGTTTGGATAAAGAGATGATTACTAATATGAATTATCATACCAATACCACCTTGGTAATCAAACGAGCAAATAAAGTTTTCCCAATTATAGAACCCATTCTTGCTAAATATGGAGTTCCAGATGATTTTAAATATTTAGCGGTTATAGAAAGTAGTTTGGTAAATGCAGTTTCTCCAGCTGGAGCAAGAGGTGTTTGGCAATTTATGCCCGAAACAGCAAAAGAAAAAGGAATGGAAGTAAGTGATGAGGTAGACGAGCGTTATCACTTGGAAAAATCAACCGAAGCAGCTTGTAAATATTTGTTAAAGGCTAAAGAGAAATTTGGTTCTTGGACTTTGGCGGCAGCATCATATAATGGAGGAATGAATGGAATTTCCAAAAAAATGGAAGAACAGCAAGTGGAAAATTATTATGATTTACTTTTAACCGAAGAAACTTCGCGTTATGTTTTTAGAATTTTAGCTTTAAAAGAAATTATGTCACATGCTAATAAGTATGGTTTTAATATCCCAAAGGAAGCTTTGTATTATTCTATCCCAACCAAAAAAATAGTGATTGATTCTTCAATTACAGATTTAGCAAAGTTTGCCAAAACGCAAGGTGTAAATTATAAAATCTTGAAAATACACAATCCTTGGTTACGAGATAAAAAACTAACTAATATTTCTGGAAGAAAATATGAAATCGAAATCCCAACTTCAGGATATCAAAAAGAATAAGCGCTCTATGGATATTCAAATTATTTTGTCTTTAGTTTTGATTGGTATTTTAGCAGGAATCCTAAGCGGTCTGGTTGGAGTAGGTGGCGGAGTTGTTATGGTGCCTTTATTGGTTTTGCTTTTAGGGTTTAACCAACATCAAGCTCAAGGAACTAGTTTGGCAGTTTTGGTTGTGCCCGTTACAGCAGTTGCAGTATACACTTATCATAAAGAAGGTTTTATCGACTGGCGTTATGTGGGAATAATTGCTGTATTTTTTGTTGTTGGAGGTTATTTTGGAAGTAAAATAGCGGTTGGCTTAGACCAAAAAATGCTCAAAAAAGTATTTGGATTAATTCTACTACTAATTGCTGGAAAAATGCTATTAGGAAAATAAAAAAAGCACCTAAGAAAGGTGCTTTTGTTTTTTGCAAACGAATGAATTACATTTTTTTCATTTGTTCTTTCATCATTTTTATTTGATCTTTTAGCATGTTTTGCTTGTCTAATTTTTTTGCTTCGTTTAATAAATTAGTAGCTTCCATTTTTCTTCTTCTTGTCATGGCAATTCCGGCTAACTGTAATTTAGCTAAAGCCAAATCTTGATCCATTGATAATCCTAATGCGATAGCTTTTTTGAAATAACGTTCAGCTTCGTTTAAATTAGTTTGGGAAACCATTAAACCATGTAAATAATTGAAATAACCTTGTTGTTTTTGTACTAAAGCTGTTTCAGGATTCTTAATATAAGAAAGCCATTTTTGAGCTCCAGGAAAATCTTGCTTTCTTAATTTTAAAAAGGCTAATAAAATGAATTCGTTTTTGAAATATAGAAAAATAAAAATGGTAGAAAATAATAGTAAGAAAATTCCATTTCCAATGTTGTTTTCTGTAAATTGATAAATCCCGAAGGCTATAACTAAGGCAGCTAAAACTAATTTGATATTTTTGTGAAACATATATTTATTTTTTGTTTGATGCAAAGGTAATAAAATCAATTAAAAATATTTTTAAAAAAGTACTTGCGAATGAAAAAAGTCTTTGTATATTTGCACTCGGTTTTCAGGAAAGGAAACCTAAAGAGTTTTAAAAAGAATTTTATTTATAGATTTTAAAAGATACTACAATGAGTAAGAGAACGTTTCAACCATCAAAAAGAAAAAGAAGAAATAAGCACGGTTTCATGGATAGAATGGCTTCTGCAAATGGAAGAAAAGTGCTTGCTCGTAGAAGAGCTAAAGGAAGACATAAATTAACTGTTTCTTGCGAACCAAGACACAAAAAATAATGTTTTAGCTTAAAGCAATATATCAGCCGTTACTTTTATTAGTAGCGGCTTTTTTTTAAACTGTTTATAAAATTTGATAAGTTTTAAAGTTCGTTTTAGTGCAACCCTTTGAAAATTAGTAATTTTATAATCGAAATACAACTACAACCCACAACAAAACAACAACAACACAATGCCTAAAGACACTACAATCAAATCGGTTTTAATTATTGGTTCTGGACCTATTGTTATTGGTCAAGCTTGCGAATTTGACTACGCAGGTTCTCAATCAGCACGTTCGTTAAGAGAAGAAGGAATTGAAGTTATCTTAATTAACTCGAATCCTGCAACTATTATGACCGACCCATCGATGGCGGATCATGTTTACTTAAAACCATTAACTACAAAATCAATCATCGAAATTCTTAAAGCGCATCCGCAAATTGATGCTGTTTTACCAACAATGGGTGGACAAACAGCACTTAATTTAGCAATCGAAGCTGAAGAAAAAGGAATTTGGAAAGATTTTGGAGTACGTTTAATTGGAGTGGATATCAATGCCATCAATATCACCGAAGATAGAGAAAAATTCAAAGTACTTTTAAATCAAATTGGAATTCCGCAAGCGCCAGCTAAAACAGCTAATTCGTTTTTAAAAGGGAAAGAAATTGCACAAGAATTTGGTTTTCCGTTGGTAATTCGTCCTTCATTTACATTGGGTGGAACTGGAGCTGCTTTCGTACATAAGAAAGAAGATTTCGATGATTTACTAACTCGAGGTTTAGAAGCTTCTCCAATTCACGAAGTGTTGATTGATAAGGCTTTACTAGGTTGGAAAGAATATGAATTAGAGTTACTTCGCGATAAAAACGATAACGTGGTGATTATCTGTACGATTGAAAATATGGATCCAATGGGAATTCATACTGGAGATTCGATTACAGTAGCGCCAGCGATGACATTATCAGATACAACGTTCCAAAAAATGCGTGATATGGCGATTTTAATGATGCGCTCTATCGGAAATTTTGCTGGAGGTTGTAACGTACAATTTGCGGTTTCGCCTGATGATAAAGAAAATATTGTAGCAATTGAAATTAATCCTCGTGTGTCGCGTTCTTCGGCATTAGCTTCAAAAGCTACGGGTTATCCAATTGCAAAAATTGCAACGAAATTAGCTTTAGGATATAATTTAGATGAATTACAAAACCAAATTACAAAATCAACTTCGGCTTTATTTGAGCCAACATTAGATTATGTAATCGTGAAAATACCAAGATGGAACTTCGATAAATTTGAAGGTTCAGACCGTACGTTAGGGCTTCAAATGAAATCGGTAGGAGAAGTTATGGGAATTGGACGTTCGTTCCAAGAAGCGCTTCACAAGGCTACTCAGTCATTAGAAATCAAACGTAATGGGTTAGGAGCAGATGGAAAAGGGTATAAAAACTACGAACAAATCATCGAAAAATTAACTTTCGCGAGTTGGGACCGAGTTTTCGTAATCTATGATGCTATTGCGATGGGAATTCCGTTGAGTAGAATTCATGAGATTACAAAAATTGACATGTGGTTCTTGAAACAATATGAAGAATTATTCCATTTAGAGAAAGAAATTTCGAATTATAAAGTAGATACATTACCAAGAGAGTTGCTTTTAGAAGCAAAACAAAAAGGATACGGAGACCGTCAAATTGCTCACATGATGGGTTGTTTGGAAAGTCAAGTACACAAGTTACGTGAAGAGCAAAATATCAAACGTGTTTATAAACTAGTAGATACATGTGCTGCCGAATTTAAAGCGGTAACACCTTATTTCTACTCGACTTTCGAAGCTGAAATCGAAAAAGCAGACGGAACTAAATACGTGCACAACGAAAGTATTGTTACTGATAAAAAGAAAGTAGTTGTTTTAGGTTCAGGACCAAATAGAATTGGACAAGGAATTGAGTTCGACTATTCGTGTGTTCACGGAGTTTTAGCAGCCAAAGAATGTGGTTACGAAACCATCATGATTAACTGTAATCCAGAAACGGTTTCTACCGATTTTGATACGGCAGATAAATTATATTTCGAACCTGTTTTTTGGGAACATATTTACGATATCATCCAACACGAAAAACCAGAAGGTGTAATTGTTCAGTTAGGTGGACAAACTGCTTTAAAATTAGCAGAAAAATTAGCTAAATACGGAATCAAAATCATCGGAACATCTTTTGATGCTTTAGATTTGGCAGAAGATAGAGGAAGATTCTCAGAATTATTAACCGAATTAAAAATTCCGTTCCCAAGATTTGGAGTAGCTGAAAATGCGGAAGAAGCTGTAAAATTAGCTGATACGTTAGATTTTCCACTTTTAGTAAGACCATCTTATGTATTAGGAGGTCAAGGTATGAAAATTGTCATTAACAAACAAGAGTTAGAAGAACACGTTATCGAGATTTTAAAACATATTCCAAATAATAAATTGTTGTTAGACCATTATTTAGATGGTGCTATCGAAGCAGAAGCAGATGCTATTTGCGATGCGGATGGAAATGTGTACATCATAGGGATTATGGAGCATATCGAGCCATGTGGAGTGCACTCGGGAGATAGTAACGCAACATTACCACCATTCAATCTAGGTGAGTTTGTAATGCAACAAATCAAAGATCACACGAAGAAAATTGCAGTGGCTCTGAAAACGGTAGGGTTAATCAATATCCAGTTTGCGATAAAAGACGATATTGTTTATATTATTGAAGCGAATCCAAGAGCTTCTCGTACGGTTCCATTTATTGCAAAAGCGTATGGCGAACCTTATGTAAATTATGCAACAAAAGTGATGTTAGGTCACAACAAAGTAACTGATTTCACTTTTAATCCAAAATTAAACGGATATGCAATTAAGCAACCGGTGTTCTCTTTTAGTAAGTTTCCAAATGTAAATAAAGCATTAGGACCAGAAATGAAATCTACAGGCGAAAGCATCTTGTTTATTGAAGATTTAAAAGATGATCAATTCTACGATTTGTATTCAAGAAGAAAAATGTACTTAACGAAATAATACTAAAAATCCCAATCAACAGATTGGGATTTTTAATTTAAACAACTAATATTCTAGATTGATTTTACATTCCACCCATTTGTTTTTTTAGTTCTTCTTTAGTGATTTTTGTAAATCCTTCACCTATTTTAAAAGCATCTGCTGGAATATCTTTACTAAATTTGTTAGCTATCATAATAATATTTCCTTGTGAGGTTTGCATATTCATTTCTAAAGGGTAACCTGTTAATTTTACTTTGCTATTTGGTGCTGACTCTTGAGGAGCAATAGCATCAGTTAAGTAAAAAATGTTTTTACTTCCGTCGTTCATTGTTATGGTTGCTTTATAACATTTAAAACCAGCAATTTCTTTAGTGTCTTTTTTGTCATAAATTACTTCTTTGGCATCATCAAGATTATTTAAACCATTAGCATTTTTTAATGCATCTTCTCCAATATCCGTAATTTCGTACTTCATACCCATTACTTCCATCGTCATTTTTGATTCTTTTTTATCTGCAATTGGGATAATTGTTTTCATTAACATCATTCCTCCCATCATGCTCATATCTGTCGCCTGAGTTGTTTCATCAAAATGAATTGTTATTGTTGTTTCTCCCATAGCCGCCATTTCTTCAGTTGTGCCTGGCATAGACATGGTATAAGTTACAGATCCTTTTTTCAATTGTGTTTGAGCATGTGATATCGTTGTAAAAACTAGTAATGCTGTTAATGCGATTTGTGTTAATTTTTTCATTTGTAATATTTATTTGTCTATGTTAATTTATGAAAATATTTGATGCTTACTATTAGAAAATGTATACTATATTTTTTTTAATAATATTTTTTCTTGTGAAAATTGATATGCCGCATCTAGGAAAGCAATCATTTTTTTCCAATTGGAATTAGGTTCATACGAATTGAAATAATTTTTAGTTGATACAATAGTTAATTTGTTGCCTTTTACTTCGGCTTTGCTTACAAAGCTTCCTGTTTCGTTTTCCACTTTTACATTTAATTTTTCTAAACCACTAACAGTAAATCCTTCTGGTATATCTAAATTGATTGTGTATTCAAAAGAACGAGGAAAACTGGTGTAAATATTATTGGTTCTTTCATGTTCTTTTTCTTCAATATCTATTTGTGAACTAATGAATTTTCCAATATCTAAAATATAATTATTTCCTGCTTTTTTGATGAAATTTGAAGTAATATTGAACTTTTCTGAGATTACTAATGGCTCGTTAATGCCGAATCTTCCTGTTTTTTCTACTTTTAATTCGTGTTTGTCAACTTTTATGTCGTATTCTTCTTCAATTTCCTTTTTGAATTTTTCAACCTGATTTTGTTTGAATTTTTCAATTAATGCAGCATATTCTTTTTTGTATTTATCTTTATCTTTTTGCTTTCTAACCATGTCTAAAACAGGGCTTGTTCCATATTTTTCATAATCTTCATTAATATAATCATAGAAGAAAATTTTACTATTGTGTTCAAATTCTTTATTGTGACCATATAAAGAAGAAATTTTTGTAGCATTTGCAGTTGAAAAATCAGAAGCTATTGAAAGATTAGTAGTTACTTTTGTAATATTGTCTTTATAAGTTAGCCCAGGAAGTGTTATTTCTTCAATATCACTTACTTTTTTGCTTTTCGAAACTTTTAATGCATAAGCTTTTGTGTTTTCTAAAGAACTATCAAATTGATTTGGGATAGAAAAGGGATCAAAAATTCCAAAAAAGATTGGTTTCTCTGTGTTTACTTTAAGAAGAATTCTTATGTTTTCCTGAATCAATACATCACTTATAGGTCCATTTTCTTTTCCTGTAGCAACTATAATGTCAAATTCTATTTTTTGTTTTTTAAGAAATTGCATGAAATAATTAATGAATTGTTCCTCTCTTGTAAAGAAAACAGGATCGTAGCCATAAAGTCCAAAAGGATTCATGATTTTGGCATCATTTATTACAAAAGCTTCAATGTATCTTGTGTAAAATTGATGACGCATAAAGTAATAGACCGCATTTACTTTTTCTTCGTTTGAATTGAATTTTTTTCCTTTTAAAAAGTCTTCTACATCATTTAAATTTCCTGCAGGAAAAAATTTTGAATCATAATAATTAAAAATATCTTCTTTAGTAACCGTTTTTTTAATGATATTTTCTTTTTCTGGTAAAAACGCAGCGGCTCTTTGCTCGAATTTCCCCGAACGAGCAAAATATACTTGAAATTTATAACACGGAAGTTCTACTAATGGCAAAAACCATCTTGGAAAATCGTTCTTAGGGATGTCAGTTGCAATAATTTCATATTTACGTTCACCACTTTTTTCTAACGGAATTTGTTTTAATTCAGGTCCGTTGTTGTAGGTGTTGAAGTTAACAAAGAAATCATTTTCTGTTTGAAAAGTTAATTTGTAGTTTAATATAGGATAATTATCGCCAAGTGTTCGCTCTACAGCATCAAATCCAAACTCATAAGTTGAACTAAAGGTTTCGGTACTGTAATTATAGAAATCAATAATATCACCAATTTCTAGGTTAGGAACGGCAACTTTTTTTTCCTTATCAACACTCACAGCTTCTTTTTCTGTATTTATGATATTTTCAGTTCCGTTTGGTTTTATAACTTTTATACCAACAACAGTTTTTATAAGTGCTCCATATCTTGGATTTGATTTTTCAGAATAACTAAATTCTGAAAAGCTGGTTACAGCAGCTTGATCATTAAGTTTTACTCTTTTTCTAAAAGCTGCTCTGTAGGTAACATTTTTACCAAATTTATGAAAATCGTAATCTTCATATTTATAAATTACAACTGCGGATTCATTTTTATACTTATCTGGAATTGTATTTACGTTTTTATAATTATCATTTTTGCCCCAAAAGAAATCTTTAATTTCGTCTTTTGTTTGTGCTTGTGAAAGACTAACCCAAATAAAGGTTAGTAAAAATAATTTGAATTTCATTTTGGATTTTTATTTGGTTAAAACAACTTGCTCTGAATAATTTTTTTGAATTTTATCGTAATGATTTTTCCAATCACTAAATTTTGATGACTTTATGATCCCGTTTTTGAATTGAAATTGTTTGGTATAAATTAATGTATTTCCCTTTACTTCATATTTCATTAAAATTGAATAATCATCTGTAATTATCGAAATATTTTCAGGCATTTTCGAAACTTTATACCCTTCAGGAATTTGCAAACTAATTGTAATATCATCAAATGATTTATAGCTCAATAGAAAATCGGTTTTGCGTTCTTTGAAATCGAAAGAGTTATATTCTTTATTGTAATTTAAATCCACATATATTTCATTATCAAACGAAGAAACATGATTGGCAATAGCAACATCATAATCTAAAGTTAGTTTTTGATCTCTGTTTAATAAATCAGAAGTTTTGATATTACTTACCGTACAATTTTTATCTTTAGAATTCAAATACCATTTTAATGCATCTTCTTTTTTATCATTTTTTATGGAGTTGTAATTATACAAAAATGAAGCTCTACTTTCACCTAGATATTCCATTTTTACTTTTCCTTTTAATGTTTCGTTTTCAATTACATAGTTAATCGTACTTTTTTCTGTGTTTGAAGCAGCTTTTTGTACTGGAATTTTAGCTAAAATATACTTATCTCCATCTTCAATTAATACTTCTTTCCCTTGAATTCTCTGTGCGTATTCTCCAAATGAATTGTATTTTTCGGTTCCGTCTAAGAAGTATTTTTTTCCATCTTTTAATAAAGCGCAAATCATATGATTGTCTACAGATAGAGAAGGGGTGCTGTAATCATAAACAATATGATTAGTTCCAATCCAACACAATCTAGCGTCAAATCCAGCTAATTTCAGCATTTGCTTTGTTAGATTGGCCATTCCTTTACAATCGCCATATCTTTTTTGAAAAACATTTTGAGCATCATCTGGTTTAAATCCTGCAATTCCGTCTTCAAAAGCTATGTATCTGATGTTATCTTGAACCCAATAGTAGATGTTTTTTATTTTTTCATCATCGTTTTTTGCAGTTGCAGTTAATTCTTTTACTTTTTCGGCGAAAATTGTAGTATCATCTTTCATTGAATCTACAAGTGATTTGTACCATTTATATAAATCGGAAGTGGTACTAAAAAGTGTTTTCTTTTCGTTTTTAACCGAAAATGATTTTGCTACAAATAAGATGTGCGGATATAAAAAGCTTGGACCGGGGCTATAGTTTTCTTTTGGATTACCATTTAAATTTTCAATGGTGTATGTATAAATTGTAGTTTCAGCATTTTGTGTTACTACTTTTTTTATAGCAAAACCATCAAAGTTGAATTCTTTAATTTCTAAATCTAGCCATTTAGGAATTTCAATAATTACCTTTTTTTCAATCACTGGAAATTCATCGCTAAAATAAATACTTGTAAAATATTTACTGTCTTTGATTTTCTTTTCCATTTGATACTTATAAGTATAGCCCTGAACAGGAAAATCTACTTGCATGAATTTTACTCGAGCATCGTTATAAAATAAGTCATTACTTTTATAAAATTCATCATTTACATAAAAGTAAGCTTGTTTGTCGGTCTTATATTTTAAAGAAAAATTTTCAATGGTAGATTGGCTATCATAAAACTCATATTTCTGAATATCCGCTCTGTGATTAATATTCATTAATTGTTCTTTTACGCTGTAATTAACTTCAACAAGATCGTTTGTTTTATTAATGTTAAAAGTGACTTTCTCAGTACTGCTTAAAATTGCAATATCAAATTTGTCATACTTTTCTCTAATAGATTTTGCTGTTTTTATTTCTTCAGGAGATGGATCTGCATTTTTTTGAGCAACAGTCGAAATACAAAAGAAAAGGATAAATAATAATGGAGAAATTTTCATGTTGAAATAATTTGCAATAATATAAAAAAATAGTTTACATATAAAAATAAAAACTGCCTTTAGTAAAGACAGTTTTTAAATTTATCAAAATTGAAGATTATTTTTTTATAAAGTTCTCGGAATATTTATTTCCGTCAGTAGTTTCAATCAAAAGAATATAAAATCCTTCTGCTAGATCAGTAATCGAAAATCTAGATTCATTAAGTGTAACATTTTTAACTACTTTCCCTAAAGTAGATATAATAGATACATTTTTAATTTCTAAATTTTCAATATTTGTTAATGTTATATTGTCTGAACTTGGATTAGGATATAGCATTATTTTTTTGTCTTCGTTATTTACTAAACTTAATGGACTAGAACCCTCAATTACAGATAGTGTTTCATTAATATTTGGATTGTTAATTACATCCACAACTCCAGAAGGCCAATTGATAACAATTTGAGAAATTGTAGTATGGGTGCCAATTCCAAAATGTGCATTCAAAGAACTCATGTATTTAAAGCCTTCTCCACTTCTGATATCTCTAATTTGTTTTCCAAAAGGGCCATAAATTTCAACTCTAGCTCCAATTCCATTGCGGTTGCTTTGGATTCCTTGCAATGTAACCTTAACCCAATTATTTCCATTTGGTATTGCGTATCTAACGGTAGTTCCGTTTAAGATATCTAAAAAACCATCATTGTTTAAGTCTCCAATTGCACCAACACTAATTGCTGTATAATTTGTAGCTTCAAAAACATTATTTCCTTTGTTGAACATGATTTTGTTACCACCACCTAATACGTCTACTTTTCCAT
The DNA here is from genome assembly GCF_937967675.1 of uncultured Flavobacterium sp. Taxonomy (GTDB): domain Bacteria; phylum Bacteroidota; class Bacteroidia; order Flavobacteriales; family Flavobacteriaceae; genus Flavobacterium. The sequence goes on from NZ_CALBSN010000077.1 coordinate 12,565, forward strand.
CATTATCAAAATCGTAAGCCACGTTATCAATGTTAGTTGAAGTATTAGTGTCCCAACCAGAACCAGTAGTAATATTAGTAAAAGCAGCTGTAGAAGTATCTAAATTATTTCTAAAGAATTTATGTGTACCAGCACTTGCTGTTATTATTACATCCATGTCGTCATCATTGTCAAAATCGGCTACAGCAGATGACCATGTTTGGATTGGTGTTACATTAATTCCTGCTATTGCTGAAATGTCTGTAAATACTCCATTGCCATCGTTTCTGTGTAATTCACATGGTGGACCTGAACATTTTGAAATAAACATGTCTAAATCACCATCATTATCAAAATCTGTCCATAAGGATGCATAATTACCGCCACTAGGTGTAATTCCTAATGAGTATGCACCAGAAGTACCCGATTGATAATATCCCATATTACCATTCCCATCATTCATATAGTACACATTTGGAGCCACATCATGGCAAGAAAATGCATCAAGATGACCATCATTATTGATGTCAACAAAATTTGTTCTTTGACAGAAAATATACTCTGAAGGATTAACATTAGTGTAAGCTGTGCCATTACTATTAGACTTCCAGAAGGTTAAACCACTACCACTACCTAAAACCAAATCATTGTAACCATCTCTATTATAATCTCCTGCCGCCATACTCCATGAAGGCATATCACTAGTTCCTGAAATCGGGAAATCGGTAACAGTAAATGTTCCTGCTGTAGCTCCTTGAAAGTGAATTCTTAAATTGTTAGCGCTAATTCCTACAATGTCATCTTTAAAATCACCATTCATATCAACTACACAAATGTTATAACTGCTGTTAATAGTACCAATGGTTTGATTATTGTATGAAACAGGAACTATAATTGGAGATTCTGTTAGAATAAAACTAAATCCATCAGCACTCCATTTATTATCCCATACTATATAATACGTTACACCTGCTGTAACTTCAAATGTTTTAACAGAAAGATTTGAATTTGTATTTCCCGAATTACAAGCAATAACGCCAGAATTATCGTCACTAGCTATACACGTTAAACCAGTTGGGCAATTTCCACTGTAAACACTAAAGTTTGTGTCTTTACAAATATTAATCATTAAATCAGAAGATACGGTTACATTCGCATTAATTGTTGGCGTGTATGAGTACCATTTAGACAAGCTAGATGAAGAACAAGAGGTATTGATATTAGTTTGATCTATTGCATTTACAACTGTTGTTCCTGCTGTAATAGGAGTTGCAGTAGCACATGGATTATATCCTGCTGGGATTTCACTGATTTGAAAATTAAAACCAGCTGTAGACCATCGATTATCCCATACAATATAATAAGTTGTACCTGCTATCGCATTAAAAGTTAGTCGAGACAAATACGAAGAGCCAGAAGAACAAGTAACGTTACCTGAGTCATCATCACCACCAATACAAGTTAATGATGCACATGTTCCTGAGTAAATACGTAATCTAGTATCTAAACAAATGTTTTCATTTAAGTCAGATGTTACTGTTACAGTATAGTTTTGTGATGGAGTATAGGCATACCATTCAGCTGCGGATGCAGAAGTATTAGTTAAATTGCAACTAATTGCAGGTAGCTCTGTTCCATTGATAGTACCAACTGTATAGGTTCCTGCATTAGCAATAGGAACCGCTGTAGCACAATTATCTTGAGCAAAACTGGTTACGCTAAATAAGATAAGAAAGAATAAAAAGTAATTTTTTTTCATATTTATAAGTTGTGTTTTAATTATCGACAATCATCTAAAGAATTTATCCACTCTTCAATTATAGCAACACCCTCGGTGTGAATCAAAGTTCTTCCATGAAGAGGCATTCTAAAAGCTTCATTTGTAGTGTTTACTCTGTGAAATAACATAGACTTATCAGTTCTTCTTGGAGTAATTAATTTATCTAATTCAGGATCAAAATCTTGCATGTCTTGTGTAGGTACGCAAACCCCCATATTCGTCAATCCATTTGAAGAACCTGTATCACTAAATGATAATCGTAATGGTCGATAGTCACAATGCCCTTTTTCTTTATGACAATGTGCACAGTTAATATCAAAATAGGATCTCACTCTCGCACTAATAGGCTTTGATGTATCATTATAATCCACAACAGTATTTATTTCCGATGGTAAAGTGCTGTTTTCTAAATAACCCTTTTCCATCCAATATGTCAATTGATTTTTAGTTGTAGTTCCATAGTTGTAATTAAAATTTAAGTTTTGAGGTTTAATTCCTATGGGTGTGTAAACAGTTACTTCTTGATTGTTTATTACTTCTTTTTCTTTATGACAAACAATACATTGAACTTCAGATGGGACTCTGTAATTTACCGACTTAGTTACATTATTCTCATCAATCCAATTTATATCTTGATAACTTCCAGCTAAATCCAAGTAGGCTTCTGTTTGTTCATCATTCCAAACATATTCAGCAAAAATCCAACCAGTAGATTTTTTAATCATGATCCTTGTTTCGATTATTTTCCTTGTATTTGAAGGTAATACGTTGTCATAATAAAATGTTTTAATTATTGCAGCACCTTCAGGTAAATTAATTATTTGATCATCTCCTTGATAAGTACCTTGAGTTCCTTTTGGCATCCAAACAAATCTTTTTTTATGTGCATAATCACTGAAAAGAATACTGGCTGGTTCATAAGGAATAACGTCAAGTGAAGGTATTTGATTTTTCAAATCTCCTTCAAAGAATTTGTAATCAGATAGTTTCGGATAAGGAACTTGTGTTAAGTCAACAGTTACGGGTGAAACCGGTGCATAGCTATCATCATTATCTTCTGAACAGGCATAAATAAGGATGGAAATACTAATAATAAAAGCGTAAATCGAGTATTTTTTTATCATTAAGTTAAGATTTGTTTGATTTGTTTGAAACAAATATAACTTTTTTTTTAAAATACAATTTATTTTGTAAATAAATTTTTAAAATAAATTATCAGAAATTACAACATTGTATTTTTTTAAATTATCAATTGCTTTTTTTGATTTGTAATCGAAATTAGTTTCAATTTCCTTAATTCTTTTTTTATTTTCAATACGGTTTATGCTATCATAAAATCTACGAACTTCTTCTAAATTGGATAAAATAAGTTTTGGAACTTGTACATTTTGACCTTTTTCATCTTTAGCTACCATAGTAAAATAGCTTGAATTACAATGTTTTTTAATTCCAGTTTGAATATGTTCCGATGTTACCCGAATTCCCACTACTATAGAGGTATTTCCAACATAATTTACAGATGCTTTTAAAGTAACCAATTCGCCAACATCTACCGGATTTAAAAAATCTACCGTATCTACAGAAGCAGTAACGCAATAGCAACTGGAATACTTTGAAGCACATGCAAATGCTATTTGGTCCATTAATTTAAGTAAATACCCTCCATGAATTTTTCCACTAAAATTAGAGTGAGAAGGTAACATCAATTCGCTCAAGGTTATTTTTGATGCCTCAACAGTATTTGCTATAGTCATATTTATTCGATTTCTTCAGTTGGTTCAGTATCCACATTGGCTCTTTTTAATACGGCTTCTGGAAGTGCTTTTTTTGCTTTTGCACCCATTTTTTTCAATTTTTCAACGCTAGTAATTAAGTTTCCTTTGCCGTCAATTAACTTATTCATGGCATTACCATATTCGGCTTTGGCTTCGTCCATTTTCTTTCCAATTTTAATCAAATCAGAAACGAAACCTTCAAATTTATCATATAAAGCTCCAGCCTGACGTGCTATTTCAATCGCGTTTTCTTGTTGTTTTTGGTTCGTCCACATGCTGTCAATCGTACGTAAAGTAGCCAAAAGAGTTGAAGGGGTTACAATCACAATATTCTTCTCGAAAGCTTTGTTATACAGACTAGTATCTTGATTTAATGCCACTGCAAAAGCGGATTCAATAGGAATAAAGAGCAACACAAAATCTGGACTTTCCATATGGTACAAATCGTGATAGTTTTTACTACTCAATTGCTCCACATGACGATTTATCGAAATAATATGTTCTTTTAAATGTTGATTTTTTATATCGGAATCTTCTTCGTTGATGTAACGTTCGTAAGCGATTAATGTTACTTTTGAATCGATAATCATTTTCTTGCCATCAGGAAGATTGATGATAACATCGGGGAATACACGATTACCGTCTTCCGTAACGTGACTTTGTTGTACAAAATATTCTCTATCTTTCTCTAATCCGGATTTTTCTAACACGCGTTCTAACACCAATTCACCCCAATTTCCTTGCATTTTGCTGTCACCTTTTAAAGCTTTGGTTAAATTGATGGTTTCCTTACTCATTTGTTCGTTCATTTCGCGAAGTCCCAAAATTTGTTGGCGTAACGCGGCATGATAATCGATACTTTCTTTATGCGTGTCTTCGACTTTCTTTTCAAAAAGTTGGATTTTGTCTTGTAGTGGTGACAAAATATTTTTTAAATTCTCCTTGTTTTGCTCGGTGAATTTTACGGTTTTTTCTTCAAGAATTTTATTAGCTAGATTTTCAAATTCTTTAGTAAATTTCTCTTGAAGTTGCTCTACTTCTAGCTTTTGTTCTTTGTTACGTTCTAATAAATTATCAAAATCATTTTCTTTTTTAGCCAAATGAATCGCTAAACTTTCTTTTTCTTTTTGAAGATTTTCTTTTTCAGATGAAAGCTGGGTGAAGGCTTTTTCAAACTGATTTCTTTCGGTTTGAAATTGGATTTTCAATTGTTCGATTTGACCTAGAAGTCCGTTAATTCGTTCTTCTAAACCTGATTTTTCGGATTGTGATTTGGCGGTAAAAAGTAATTTCCCGATGAACATTCCAACGGCGAGCGCTATAATAAAAGTAACTATGATAAGCATGGATTCTGGCATAAAATAAATTGTAAAATGTAAAAATACGGAATAAATTGATACGTCAAATTTTAAAAATGTATTTTTGCATCAAACAATTAATATGCATCATCATTTCCTTATTCACAAGCCTTACGGATATTTATCGCAGTTTATTTACCAATTAAAACGCAAGAAAAAGTTGTTGGGCGAATTATACGATTTTCCAGAAAACACAATGGCAATTGGTCGTTTAGACGAAGATTCAGAAGGTTTACTTTTGTTAACCACCGATGGTATGATGAGCGAAATTGTCCGAAGCAAAAAAGTAGAAAAAGAATATTACGCTCAAGTTGATGGAATTATTACTGAAGAAGCCGTTGAACAATTAAAAAACGGAGTCGAAATTGGTTTACACGGTAAAAAATACAAAACCAAAAAGTGTAAAGCGTTTAAATTAGAATTTGAACCAAATTTAGGCGAACGCGGAAAAAAAATTCGCGATGAGCGTCATGGTCCAACGTCTTGGGTTTCTATAACCTTAACCGAAGGAAAATTTCGTCAAGTACGAAAAATGTCATCAGCGGTTGGTTTTCCTACATTGCGGCTGGTTCGTGTGCGTGTAGGAAACATTCACTTAAATGATTTAAAAGCGGGTGAAGTTTTAGAGGTGAGTAGTTTTGATGTGTAAAAAAAAACAGCTACTTCAGGTGAAATAACTGTTTTCAATTATTGAAATACTATAACGATTATTTAAAAATCTCCATAAAAAAGGTTTTCATCGCTTCCCAACTTCTTTTATCAGCTAATTCGTTGTAAGCAGCGCCTTTGCTGTTATCGCTTCCAGCATCTTTGTGTGTAAAGGCATGAACTGAATTTGCATAATAAATCATTTGCCAATCGGCTTTTGAAGTTCTCATTTCGTTTTGGAAGGCTTCAATTTCTTTTGCAGGAACATAAGGATCATCCGCACCATGTAACACTAAAACTTTTGCTTTAATTTCATTCGTTGAACTATTCGCAGCTTTTCCTAAACCACCATGAAATGAAACTACTCCTTTTACATTTAAGTTGCCACGAGCCGCTTCGATAGCACCTGTTCCTCCAAAGCAATATCCAATAACTGCAATTTGGTTTTTATCGGCACCCGCTTTTACTAATTGGTCAATTGCCAATTGAATTCTTTTTTGGTATTCCGCAGGATTGTTTTTGTAGTAACCTGCATTTTTTCCAGCTTCACCTGTGTTTTTTGGATTGTTTCCAACTCCGTAAATATCTGCTACAAAAGCATGATAGCCTAATTTAGCCAACGATTCTGCTGATTCTTTTGCGTGAGCATCAACGCCCATCCAAGCGGGTAAAACGATTATGCCAATTTTTTTTGGATTTGCTTTTTGAGCTTTAGCAAAAAATCCTTCTAATTTTTGATTACCATCGGCGTAATCTACTTTTACTAATTGTCCAAAGCTATTCATTGTTGCTAAAAGTAAGGTAATGTAAAGGTACTTCATAACTTTTTTTAGTAAAATTATGAAAATCGATAACAGAAATAGTTAAACAAAAGGTAAAATTGGGATAAATTATTTGATTTTGAACTTCCCAATGGTAGCATCAAAAGTCAAATGTTCGGTATCAAACAACGTATTAAAAATCCCAGTTTGAATTAAATTACAAGGTTGGTCTTGTACAATTTGTGTTGGTGTGAACACAATCATTTCATCAGTCATTTGAATCGCTAAATCGATGTCATGCGTAGAGTAGAGGATGGTTTTGCCAGTTTCGTGCGTGAGTTTTTGCAACAATTTCAATAAAGTTGCCTTGTGAACTAAATCTAAATGAGTAGTAGGTTCGTCTAAAATAATAATCGAAGTATCTTGGGCCAAAGCGCGAGCAATCAAAGCAATTTGCAATTGTCCATCGCTAATTTCATCATGTTTTTTGTGAACCAAATGTTGGATTTCTGTTAAGACAATTGCTTCTTCAATTTTCGTTTTGTCTTCTTCGGATAAAGTACCTAACCAATTGGTATAAGGTTGTCTACCTAGAGCAATGATTTCGTAAACGGTTAAGTTACTTGGCGGTAATTTTTCGGTTAGAACGATGCTTAATTCTTGTGCTAAATCAAGTGGTTTATAACTTTGAAACGATTTATTTAGTAAAGTAATTTCACCTGATAATGGTGGAATAATTCCAGTTATTGTTTTTAATAAGGTAGATTTTCCAATTCCGTTTTCACCAATTAATGCGATTAATTTGCCTTTTTCCAAACCAAGATTGATATTTTGAGCAATAGTAATCGTTTCCGATTTTGACTTGTAGCCAATCGAAAGATTTTGAGTTTGTATGGTGAAATTTTGTTTACTCATTTTGAATTACAAAAATAGGTTTTACCACATAGAAACATAGTTTTTTAGAGAGTTTTATTTAGAAACTAAAGTTTTATATAGTTTTATTCTTTTTCTAACTTTTTGAAATACTCGTTTACAAAAGTTTTTTGACCTTCTCTGAAAATATTGAAACAATTAAAGTTAATTATAATTCCTTTTGGGACTTTTAATAAGTTCAATATAATTTAAAACTTGAGCGTCATGAATTGGTTTTATTTCTGAAACTGATTTCAATTCAACTACTAAACAATTTTCTACGAATAAATCACAACGAAATTCAATATCTAGTTCTTTTCCTTTGTAAACAACAGGAACTTTAAATTCGGAAACAAAATTTATATTTCTGTTGGTTAATTCCTCAATCATACATTGTTGATAAACACTTTCCAATAATCCACTCCCCATGTTTTTATGTACTTCAATAGCAGCTCCAATAACATTAAATGTCAGTTCGTCTAAATATTTTTGTGTCATATTTTTTTTATTTACCACATAGAATCATAGATTAATATTATTTCATTTACTCTATAATAAAAAACTAGTTTTCTATGTATATCTCAAAATAACTAAAACCTATGTTTCTATGTGGTTTTATTTTAAGTTTTAATCTAAAATCGTTTCTTTCTAATTAACAACCAAATTACTACTGGTGCTCCAATTACAGAAGTTATCGCATTAATCGGTAAAGTTATATCATTTCCAGGAACTTGAGCAATCGTATCACAACAAAGCATCACAATCGCACCAAGTAAAAGTGTGCTCCAAAACAACACAAAATGATTACTCGTTTGAAACAATAATTTCGCCATGTGAGGAACTGCTAAACCAATAAACGCAATCGGACCTGCAAAAGCGGTGATGCTTCCTGCTAAAATACTGGTGGCAATAATGATTAAAAAACGCGTTTTCTTATAATTGATTCCGATACTTTGGGCATATTTTTCACCTAATAATAAAGCATTCAAAGGTTTAATAACCATAAAACTAATTCCAATTCCGAAGATAACAAAAACGGATAAAAGCGAAATTTCATTCCATGATAAATTTGAAATGCTTCCCATGGACCAAAAGGTGAATTTCTGTAATTTTTCAGCAGTAGTAAAATAGGAAAGCACCGAAACAATAGCACTTGTAAAACTTCCAAACATCAGTCCTACAATAAGAATTGCCATGGTGTCTTTTAGTTTTTTCGATACCAATAAAACGGCCATAAAAACTAATAAACTTCCTAAACTTGAAGCTAGAATTAATCCGTAATTTGATAAAAAGAAGGATGAGATAAAGGTGGGTAAAAATCCTGTTCCTAAAATGACAAACGCCACTCCCAAACTCGCACCAGAACTCAATCCTAAAACATAAGGTCCCGCTAATGGATTTCGAAACAACGTTTGCATCAACAAGCCGCTCATTGAAAGTCCAATTCCAACTAAAATTGCGGTAATCGCTTTAGGAAAACGGAAATTCCATAGAATAATTTCCCAACTTTCCTTACTCATTTCTTGAGATAAAAGTCCGCTAACTACTTCTTTCAAAGGAATGGAAACCGAACCTAAACTAATATTCACCAAAAACAAAAACGCCATTGCGACAAGCAAAAGGATAAAAAGAAGATTCTGTTTTTTGGTTAATGGCATGCGTTGAATTTTTGGCTAAATTACATTTTTAGAATCTATTTTTGGAACACAGATTAAAGAAATGTGAGAAATTTAAAGAAATGTAATTCCTGTTAATTCGTGAAATTCGTGTCTATTTCAACTTCTCAAAAAAGAACAACTCATAATCCGGTAATACTTCAGGATGTAAAATCTTTACAATGTCTTTCAAAACCAAATCAGGTCGATTTTGTGCTAATTCGTAATAAATAACGCCGCCTGTTTTCCCTTTTTTAGTGCTAAACGAATACACGCTTTTATTTTTTACCGCTTTAAAGTGAATATAATTTGGGTTACTATTCGAAATTTCTTGTATCGAACCAAATTGTCCTGGCCCAATCCAAAAATCAGCTTCTTTTGCCTTGTCCAAAACGCTTTCGAACGATAAAGCTAAGCTTCCGGTTCCTTTGGAATCTTTCCATAAATAATTTCCGTTGGCTTCTTTTAAAAAATAGGCTGCCCAACTATCGCCTTGTGGTAAAAACCATTGGTCTTCGTAGATAGCACCAGCAAAAATGGTAGGTTGGGTTTTAGCCTTTTTCGCTAAAACTAATACGGAATTGTATTCTTTCTCTATCGAATTGAAAATCTCGGTTGCTTTTTCGTCTAAATCATATAATGCACCAAAGAACTTAATCCATTCGGCTTTTCCTAAAGGCGTTTTTTCGGTCCAATCGCCGTTGAATATGATTTTTTGACCATTCTTTTCTAAGTTTTTGTAGGTTTTCAAATCGCCATCTACACTAAAACCAACAATTACATCAGGTTGAATGTCTAAAATTACTTCGGTGTTTAAACCTTGATTGGAACCTAAATCGCGCACTTTTCCAGCATCGATTAAAGCTCTTGTTTTTTCAGATGAAATGTATTCTGTGGTTGGAAAACCAATTAAAGTATTTTCTACCCCTAAAGATTCTAAAGCTGGAATATGCGTTGTTGAGGTTACAATTATTTTCTTAATTGGCACTTCAATCGAAGTAAATTGTTGTAAACTATCTGGAATTTGAACGCCTTTTTTATGAAGAACATAGGTGTAATCATCTTTAGCTTCAGGATATGCATTCGAAACTTTTATAACCGAAAAACCATTGTATTTTTCAATAGAAAAGCCTTGAGCATATTCAATACTACTTTTAACGGAAGTATTCTGATTTATAGAATTTTCTGATTTTTTACATTGGATAAATCCTAAAAATAAAACGACTAAAATGAAATAGTGGCGCATGAAATTGTTTTTTGCAAAAGTAGTTTTTTATTTTTTTGCCACAGATTATAAAGATTAAAAAGGATTTTATTTGTGATACTTTGTGAAAAACTTCGTGTAACTTTGTGTAACAAATAAGACAGAAAGAAATTACCAAAACCACTAAATTTGTCATAAAAAACATGAGAACAGATTCTAACGCTTTCCTTTATGCTGTAGCAACAATAATTTTAGCCCACTTTGTAATTGGCTTTATTTGGTTGTGGCGTAAACTGAATAAGAAGAAGTAGATTGTTATTTGTTGAAGAATGTTTTTTAAAAATTGCATTCTATTAAAATTAATGTAAATTTGCACCCGAATTTTGGTTGTTGTTTCTGAATTTTTCAAAACAACATTAAAAGGGAATTAGGTGTAAGACCTAAGCTGTACCCGCAACTGTAAGCTATAAAGCTTGTTATTATCTACATTACCACTGTTGTTAATTTAGAATTAAGAATTCTGAATTTAGAAAATTTCTAACTTCTAATTTCTAATTTCTAACTTTCGATGGGAAGGTTGATAACAAGACGCAAGCCAGGAGACCTGCCACATTCGTTGAGTAACAAACTTTCGGGAAAAAAAGTTTGAGTATGGGTAAATTCTGTGCTTTTCTCCCAGATTTATTAAAATTTTTATTAACCCTAAAATGAACAAAAAGTTTATTGGCTTAAGTGTATTTACACTAGCTACTGCTTTTGCGTATGCTCAAGATTCAGATACGCTAAAAGTGAACAACTTAAAAGAAGTTGTTATTTCGGACACTAAATTTGCGCAAAGCAAAGAAAAATCAGGTAAAATTATTGAAGTGATTACTGCACAAGACCTAGAAGCTAAAAAAGGTCAAAATTTAGCTAACGTATTGAGTCAGGTGGCTGGAGTGGAAATCAATGGAAATCAATCTTTTAACGGAAAAAATTTAGGCTATTACATTCGTGGTGGTCGTAATCGTCAAGTGGCTATTTATATTGATGGTGTTCCGGTTTCTGATGCATCGGGAATTAATATTGAATACGATTTGCGTTTAATTCCAGTAGAACAAATCGAGAAAATTGAAGTAATGAAAGGCGCTTCGAGCACGTTATACGGAACTGGAGCGGCAACCGGAGTTATCAATATTACTCTGAAAAAATCAGCTAAAAAAGAGATTTCAGGTAATGCGTACATCAATATGGGAACGCAAAATACTTCAAATACTTCAAAAACGAGTGCACAAGATTTCAATCAGGGATTATCGCTAAACGGAACTATCAATAAAGTTTCGTACATGACCACTTTAAATAGCACCGAAAGCAAAGGAATGTCGGAAGCTGCTGGAGAAAATTTTGAAGAAGATACGTTTTCAAGAGTGAATGTGTTACAGAAAATTGGTTTCAAAGCGAATGATAAATTAACTTTTGAGTTTTTCGGAAATTATGACCGAATCAAAAATACATTTGATAATTCGTTTGATGGTTTTATTGCCAATTCTGACGATTTGAACAACAATAGTTTTTCGGAACAATTTAGAATCGGATTCTTGCCAAAATATAAATACAATAAAGGTGAATTTGCTATCAATGCAGGTGCTTCAACTATTGATAGAGTTTTAAATATTTCAAATTCGTGGTCGGGAACGATTGATAATTACAATTACTCAGGAAGAAGTGCTTCGATTGATGCTTTCAATAAATACAATTTTAGCAAACAAGTATATTTGGTTTTAGGTGCGCAATATCAGTATTTCGATATGACGCAAAAAGACGCCTACACTGATGTGGCAAGAGAAGGAGCGAAGTTCAATTTGTTAGATCCGTATGCTACTTTGGTTTTTAATTCTGATTTTGGTTTGAATGTCAATGCAGGAGCTCGTTTCAACACCCATAGCGAATACGGAAATCAAATAGTATATAACTTCAATCCAAGTTATTCATTTGAAAATTTACCATTGAAAGTTTTAGCTTCTTACAGTACGGCTTTCATCACGCCAAGTTTATACCAATTATACGGTCCTTACGGAAATTTAAACTTAACACCAGATGAAAATGCTACGGCTGAATTTGGTTTCGAATCGCAATTGTTAGATAAAAAATTAACGATAAATGCAGTTGGTTTTTATAGAGAAGAAGAAAACACGTTTGGATTTTTTACTAATCCAATAACGTTTGCTTCAAATTATATCAACATCGACGGAACTTACAATGCAAAAGGAGTAGAAACAAGCTTTCGTTATGCCTTATCAGAACGTTTCAATATTGGTGGAAATTATACTTTCACGGAAGTAGAAAAACAATTAAACCGATTAATTCCAAAGCACAAAGCAAATATCGATTTGAATTACAAATTTAAAAGAGGAGCATTCGGAATCAATTATCAATATGTAGATAAAAGAAAAGATTCTTTCTATCATAGTACTTACTTCGCAATATATGAAGGATATTTACCAGCGTTCCAATTGGTTAATTCTAATATTTCGTATGAATTATTACCAAATCGTTTGCATATTTTTGGAACAGTAACGAATATTTTGAATGACGATTTCCAGGAAGTTATTGGATACAATACAAGAGGAAGAAACTATAAATTAGGTTTGAATTTTCTATTTTAATTAAAGTTTAATTAATTGATTTTAAAAGGTTTTGGTAAATTTTTATCAAAACCTTTTTTCTTTTTGTAACAAAATTGAATTACATTCGTCTTCATTATAAACCAGCCCATTAAAATGAACCAAAACGAGTTTGTACAAATAATTACTCCTTTTAAGGATAAGTTATTTCGTTTAGCGAAGCGAATGCTCGTTAGTACAGAGGAGGCAGAAGATGCTACTCAAGAAGTATTGGTTAGGTTGTGGAATAAAAAAAGTGCTTTAGAACAATACAATAGTGTAGAAGCTTTAGCGATGACGATGACCAAGAATTATTGTTTGGATCAACTCAAAAGTAAAAGAGCTACGAATTTGCAAATTGTGCATAACAATTATCAAGACAAGCAAGTTAGTGTTGAAACACAAATAGAGCATCAAAATACGTTGCAATGGGCAGAAAAGTTAATGAACGATTTACCCGAACAACAACGATTGATATTACAATTGAGAGAAATTGAAGAATACGAATTTTCGGAAATTGCTCAAGTATTAGAAATGAATGAAACGGCGGTTCGAGTAGCTTTATCAAGAGCACGAAAAATCTTAAGAGAACAAATAGAAAAAACACATAATTATGGAACTCAAGTTAGTTGAACAATTATTGGAAAAATACTTTCAAGGAGCAACTACAATAGCAGAAGAAAAACTATTAAAGGCCTATTTTTCTTCCAATGATGTGGCGCCACATTTGGCAAAATATCAATCGCTATTTGGTTACTTTGAAACACAAAAAGGAACGCAATTCGAGCAAAAACTTCCATTACAACCTAGAAAACAAAATACTGTAAAATGGATAGGTATCGCAGCAAGTTTTGTTGTACTTTTTGGATTGGCCACCTTCTATTTTTATCCATCCGAACCTAAACATGAAGATTTAGGAACGTATGATAATCCAGAAGAAGCTTTTATTGCTACACAAAAAGCTTTGTTAATGGTTTCAGAACAAGTAAACATTGGCATGGAAAGTGTAGCTTATTTACATGAATACGAAAAAACAAAAAAAACAATTTTTAAATAATAAGAAAAATGAAAAATTTAGTAGTAGTTATAGCGTTTTTAATGGCAGCAACAGTATCTTTTGCACAAGGAGCTTTTGATAAATTTGAAGATAAAGAAGGAGTAGCATCGGTTATTGTAAATAAGAAGATGTTTGAAATGATGAGTAAGGTAAAAGTAGATGCAAAAGATAAAGAAATGCAACAATACATGAATTTACTTAGAAAATTAGATAATTTGAAAGTATTCACCACAAGTAACGCAAAAATTAGTGCCGATATGAAAGCGACTGTAAATAGTTACTTAAAATCGAATCCATTAGAAGAATTAATGCGTGTGAATGGCGATGGTAAAAATGTAAAAATTTATGTGAAATCTGGAGCAACATCAGACATTGTAAAAGAACTTTTAATGTTCGTTGAAGGTTCTAATATTAAAGATGCAGGAACAGTGGTTTTATCATTAACTGGAAACTTTAGCTTAGATGAAATTTCTATGTTAACCGAAAAAATGAATTTGCCTGGTGGTGATGATTTGAAAAAAGCTTCAAAAAAGTAAATCATGAAAAAGTTTCTATTATTTGTTTCAAGTGTGATTTTACTTTGGAGTTGTGAAGACAAACCCACACTTCAAAAGTATTTTGTGAAAAATACAGAATCTCCTAAGTTTATTGCATTAGACTTAGCTTCCAATATCATTAAAACGGATAAAGTTGAATTATCTGAAACAGAAAAAGCAGCATTAGAGTCGTTTGAAAAAATGAATATTTTAGCTTTCAGAGCTGATTCAACTGATATTGCCGGATATGACAAAGAAATCAAAGAAGTGAAAGCTATTTTGAAAGACGAAAGCTATCAACAATTAATGAAAGCTGGTTCTGGAAACGATGGTGCCGCTATCTATTTCGTTGGAAGTGATGACGAACACATTGAAGAGTTTGTAGTTTTAGCAGGAAAGAAAGAAAATGGTTTTGCAGTTGTTCGAGTTTTAGGAAACGATATGAATCCAACACACATAATAAATATGTTAAGTTTACTCCAAAAATCACAAGTAGATATGGAGCAATTGAAACCTTTACAACAACTTATGAAATAAAAAAATCCCGCAACTGCGGGATTTTTTAGTTTTTGAAGTATTTTAAAGGAACAATCAACATTCCGAAACATTCTCCGTCTTCTTTTCCTATGTGTTTGTGATGCATTTTGTGAGCTCTTCTAACGGCTCTTGCATAGCGATTATTAGCGTTTCTAAACAACTTAAATCGTTGGTGAATAAAAATGTCATGAACTAAGAAATAAGCTAATCCGTAAGCGAAAATTCCTAACCCAATGGCCAATCCTATTTCTAAGATATTGTGCTGCCATAATAAAAAACAACCAATACTCACCACAGCATAAAAAATAAAGAAAGCATCATTACGTTCAAACCATGAATCGTGATCTTTCTTGTGATGATCGGCATGTAAACTCCATAAAAATCCGTGCATAATATATTTATGACTAAACCAAGCCATAAATTCCATAAAGCAAAAAGTGGTAAAAAAAACCATAACGTGTAACCACATAATATTTTAAATTTTAATAATTAATTTTCAAAGTCAAGAACAAGTTCAAAGTAAATCTAACATCCATCATCTAACATCCATCGCCCATCAAATAATATTCAATCTGTATTTAACGTAACATCTCGCCAATAATTCTACTTTTTGATAATCAGAAACTCGTATACGCGTATTTTTGATTTCTAAAGAAGGTGTTTTTTGAAGTTTTTTCAATAATTTTTTATAATATCTGTACGCCGTATAAACGCCAAATTTAGCTTCTAAAGGTAAGTTTTTGATTCCTTCATAAGCCGCTTCAAAATCACTTTCAATATCAGCAATGATTTCTTGTTTCGATTTTTCATCTAATTGATTCAAATCGGTATTTGGGAAATAAGTTCTACTTAATTCTTCAAAATCAGCTTTTAAATCGCGTAAGAAATTCACTTTTTGAAAAGCCGAACCTAAACGCATAGCCGAATCTTTTAATTCATTGTACTTTTCATCATTTCCGTTTACGAAAACTTTCAAGCACATTAATCCCACAACATCAGCTGAACCATAAATATATTCTTGATATTCTTCTGTTGTTTTGTATTCACTTTTGCTTAAATCAAGTTTCATGCTTTTCATAAAAGCATCAATCATTTCCTGTGGAATATTATATTTATTCACAGTATGTTGAAATGAATTTAAAATTGGATTTAAGCTAATTCTTTGAGATAGCGCTAAACTTAATTCATTTTCAAACTGAGAAAACAAGGCTTCTTTATCGTAATCGTGAAAAGTATCTACAATTTCATCCGCAAAGCGAACAAAACCATAAATGTTATAGATGTCTTGTCGGATACTAGGAGCCAACATTTTTACAGCAGATGAAAATGATGTGCTGTACGCTTTCGTAACTTTTACGCTACAATCAAATGAAACGTTATCAAAAATGGACTTCATACTATTGATACTTTTTTATTAAATCGGCAACTAATTTTCCTGAAATTAAGGACGGAGGTACTCCTGGTCCTGGTACGGTTAATTGTCCAGTAAAATACAAATTTTGCACTTTTTTACTTTTCAATTTAGGTCTTAAAAAAGCGGTTTGCAGTAAGGTATTTGCCATACCGTATGCATTCCCTTTGTACGAATTATACTCTTTAACAAAATCTTTTACACAAAATGATTCTTTAAAGATAATATTATTTTTTACACTTTGATTAGTTAGCTGTTCTAATCGAGTTATTATTTTTTCAAAGTACAATTCTCTTAGCTCATTTGTGTCCTCTAGTCCTGGTGCTAAAGGAATTAAAAAAATGCCTGCTTCATTTCCTTTTGGAGCTGAATTTTCATCTGTTTTTGATGGAAAACTTGCGTAAAATAAAGGTTCTTCTGGCCATTTTGGATTATCGTAAATAGCTTCAGCATGTATATCAAAATCAACATCAAAAAATAATGAATGATGTTCTACGTTTTCAATTTTTTTATCAAACCCAACATAAAATAGGAGAGAAGAAGGTGCAAATGTTTTGTTTTCCCAATAAACTTCTGAGTATTGGCGATATTTTTTATCTAATAAAGTTTCTGAATGATGATAATCAGCACCACTAAGAATCACATCGGCAATTACAATTTTATTATTTACAAGTAATCCTGTAGCTTTTCCTGCGCTTACTTCAATTTTTTGCACATTCGCATTGGTTTCGATTTTGACTCCTAATTCTTTAGCCAGTGTTTCCATAGCTAAAATAACCGAGTACATTCCATTCTTTGGATGCCAAGTTCCCAAACCAAAGTCGGCAAAGTTCATAAAGTTGTAAAAAGAAGGTGTATCGCTTGGTTTTGCTCCTAAAAATAACACGGGAAACTCTAAAATTTGAACCAATTTCATATTCTTGAATCGTTTTCGAACATCTTTTTTAATGTTACTAAAAAATTGATTCACTTTTTTAGCTGTTTCTAAAGTAATCAATTCCAAAGGAGATTCTCCTGGACGATATACCAAATCTTTAATAGCAATATCATAATTGCTTTTAGCTTCCGCCATAAATTGCTCTAATTGTTTTCCGCTACCTTTCTCAATAGATTCAAAAGTTTTTACAATTTCTGGAAGATTATCGGCAATAGTGACAAAATCTAAGTGACCAAAATACACTTGATAGGCAGGAGATAATTTTATTAACTCATAATAATCAGAAGGTTTTTTGCTAAAGTCAGCAAAGAAGCGCTCGAATACATCGGGCATCCAATACCATGTTGGACCTATATCGAAAGTAAAGCCTTCTTTTTTTAGTTGACGTGCTCTTCCACCTATTGTACTGTTTTTTTCGTAAACAATTACTTCATTGCCTTGTTTTGCTAAATAGCAAGCAGCAGCTAACGAAGAAAATCCTGATCCGATTATGGCAATTTTTTTACTCACTTGTTTTTTTTATTTTGTTTAACAAAAATAACAAAAAAGTTAAACAAAACAAATTTTTTTACAAAGTATTTGAAAGTTCTTCTATGCTATTAAATATGTGAACTTTATTTTTTATCACTTTAGATGAGATGGATTGCGTCATTCTGCCTAATAATAGCAATTCATGATTCGTGTTTTCAAGAAGTTTGGCTTGAATGTCAATCATATATTCATCAATTTCTTCTTGATTAGGTTCTACAGTCAAATAACTTACAAAACATATTTTCTCGTATGAATTAACTAAATCTAACAAACTATCCGTTGGAATACTTTCTCCTAGATAAATGGTTTGGTAACCTTTAAGTAAGATTTCGTAATTCAAATACATTAATCCTAGTTCGTGGACTTCGTTTAATGGTAGAAATAGAACAAAAACTTTGTCAGTTCTTGTTGGTTCTTGTATTTGAACTTTTTCAGTGTTAATTAAAAGTTTTTGTTTGATTAAGTAACTAATAAAATGTTCGTGTGCGGGTGAAATGGTTTCGGTTTGCCAAAGGAATCCAATTTCTTGCATTAACGGTATGAAAACCGTGTAAAATACTTCGCGAAACGATTTTTCACTTAACAGTTGATTAAAGGTATTGAAAAACAACGATTGATCAAAATTCATCATCGCCATTTTGAAAGTACTGATAGCGTGATTTTTTGCACTTTTTTCTGAAATGATGTCGTTAGCAAGTTGGTTGATTTGCTCTTGTGTTAACGAACCAATCTTTGAAATTTTATATCCGTAATTATGAAGTAAAACTATATTTAATAGTTTTTGTAAATTCTTGATATCATAAGAACGTATGTTGGTATCCGAGCGCATAGGCTCTAACACATTATAGCGTTTTTCCCAAATACGAATGGTATGCGCTTTTATTCCTGAAAGATTTTCTAAATCTTTGATACTGAAAACATTCTTAACGTTGTTCATTTCTCATTTCATTTTTGTTTAACAAAAGTAATAAAAATAGTGAACAAAAAAAGTATTTGGATAAAAAAATGTTTAACGATAGTTTTGTTTTAGTTAAACAAAGAAAAGATAAGAGAAGAATAAAGAGAAAATAAAAGTGACCAAGGAGGGATTTGAACCCTCACGCCCTTACGAGCACCACCCCCTCAAGATGGCGAGTCTACCGTTTCTCCACTTGGCCTTAAACAACAAAGACGTTGCAATGCAACGTCTTTAATTATTCTGTGACCTGGCTGGGATTCGAACCCAGGACCCCATCATTAAAAGTGATGTGCTCTACCAGCTGAGCTACCAAGTCGGTGCGTTCAAGAAATAAGTTTTATGTAGTGACCTGGCTGGGATTCGAACCCAGGACCCCATCATTAAAAGTGATGTGCTCTACCAGCTGAGCTACCAAGTC
>NZ_CALBSN010000078.1 GCF_937967675.1 uncultured Flavobacterium sp.
TACAAAGTTTTTTGCTTGTTACAGAATGCCAATTCATAAAGATTTGTTATGATTTTATAGTTTGCTCTTATTTGAAGATTCTCCCAAACAATGCTTCCACAAAAATCATTTTAGGACATCTCCAAATGACTTGTAAATCTTCTGAAAACGAAGTCTCTTCATCTAAAAATTTGAAAATCACTCTCGAATCCCCTTCTTTAAACATGGATGAAAATATTTTAGAACCCAATTCGTTTTTAGAACCTAAAATATCTAACAATAACAAATCATAGAACCAAAATTTATCTTTTCTGTGAAATTTAGTAAAATCGGATTCGGATTTTAGAAATTGAACTAGAGCTTTTGATTTTTTGGAAGCATTTTTAAAAGTATAACCTGTACTTGCTTTCGTCCAACCGCCAGCTGAACCAATATTGATGATGTTCTTTGTATTGTGTTTCCAGAAAGGATAACACGTCATCGGGATATTGCCTTGTTCTTTTTCTATGATTTCGTATTCGGTTATTCCGAGATTTTCAATGTATTTATGTATTTCAGCTTCGTATTCCTCTTTAGAAAGTAAGTTTTTTGAGAACAAAGTATATTCTAACAACGCTTCAGTTGAAGAAGTTGGTAAAACATACATAAAACGCGTATTGCCTTTTTGTTTCACCGAAAAATCCATGAAAGTAGCACAATTGGGTGTAAAAACAGCTTCTTTACATTTGATAAACCAACCAATAAAATGTTGCTGAATTAATGGGAATTTTGTTTGCGCTGTAACAACTTCCGGATTGTAAATCGAATTAAAAATTTTGTTACAAGTGAAGGTTTCTTGTTCTGTTTTTACAACACAATGATTCCCTAATTCAGAAAAATCGACCACTTTTTGATTCAGAAAATGAATGTTTTTATTTTCTGAAATCTTTTTGAAAACCAATTCGTAAAAATCTAAACCATTAATTTTTTTGTATTGATAAGGCGTCAATTCTAAAACGCGATTAAATTTCTCATTCGCAAAAATCGCTTGATTCCATTTTTTTGAAACGATTTCATCAAATAAATTATTTTCATCCCAAAAGCACCACGTTCTATCGTTTACTTTTTTGGTATTTTCATCAATTAATAAAATTGATTTATCATCAAACTTTTCAGATAAAAGCATTTCGTAAACGGTCATTAAAGCGGATAATCCTGAACCTGTGAAGATGTAATGATAATGTTGCATTTTTCAAAGATAAATAATTTGTTGTAATAGTTTCAAATCGTTTTTTAGTCTTGTCTAAAAAAATATTTTGGTATTTAAAAACTTTGTATATTTGTCAAATTAAAATGTTTATGACCATTTCGGAAGAAAACTATATTAAAGTTATTTATCATTTGTCGTTGGTTTCTCCAAAAGGCGTTAACACAAATGCTATTGCTGGTATGCTCGATACCAAAGCGTCATCGGTTACTGATATGATGAAGAAACTTTCGGATAAAGATTTGGTAAGTTATCAAAAATACCAAGGCGTTACTTTAACAGAAAAAGGTTTGCATTCAGCTAAAATGATTGTAAGAAAACACCGTTTGTGGGAAGTTTTTTTGGTAGATAAATTAGGTTTTTCTTGGGATGAAGTGCACGAAATTGCCGAAGAATTAGAACACATAAAATCGGAACAATTGATTAATAAATTGGATGCTTTTTTAGGATTTCCAGTAGCTGACCCACATGGCGACCCAATTCCAGATGCGAAAGGTGTGATTAAGAAAATCGAAAAACAATTGTTATCAGAAGCAGAAATTAATTCATCTTTTCATTGTGTTGGCGTGAAAGATTCTTCTACCGATTTTTTAAAATTTTTAGATAAGCAAAAAATAGCATTAGGTTCGGTTGTAAAAATAATCGACAAAGAAGATTTTGATGATACGTTAACCGTGGAAATCGATGGAAAACGCTTAACTATTTCAAATAAAATTGCTAATAATTTATATGTTCAATAAGTATGTTTGATTCAATTATCCATTTTTTTGAGAGTATTGACCCTATTTTGGCGGCATTTTTAGCCACTACTTTTACTTGGGGTTTAACGGCATTCGGTGCTTCATTTGTGTTCTTTTTTAAGAATATGAATCGTGTAGTGTTAGATGGAATGCTTGGTTTTACAGGAGGCGTTATGGTGGCAGCAAGTTTTTGGAGTTTATTAGCGCCTGCTATCGAAATGAGTCATGGAGAAGGTTTTGTAAAAGTATTTCCACCAGCTTTTGGATTCGCTTTGGGAGCTTTATTTATTTTCGGATTGGATAAAGTGTTGCCACATATGCACATTAACTTCAAAGAAACAGAAGGAATTAAATCGCCATGGCAACGTACAACGCTATTGGTTTTAGCCATTACGTTGCATAATATTCCAGAAGGTTTAGCAGTTGGGGTTTTATTTGGTGGAGTGGCAGCAGGAATTCCAGAAGCATCGATTGCTGGAGCAGTTACTTTGGCTATTGGAATTGGAATTCAGAATTTCCCTGAAGGAATTGCGGTTTCTATGCCGTTACGAAGAATGGGAATGAGCAGAAGAAAAAGCTTTATGTACGGTCAATCGTCGGCTTTAGTAGAACCTATTTTTGGAGTTTTAGGAGCAGTTGCGGTTACTTTTTTTACTCCAATATTACCTTATGCTTTAGCTTTTGCAGCCGGTGCCATGATTTTTGTGGTAGTGGAAGAAGTTATTCCAGAAACACAACAGGATAAAAACACCGATATTGCCACTTTGGGATTTATCGGCGGATTTATAGTAATGATGACTTTAGACGTAGCTTTGGGTTAATGACAGGCACAATCGTCGCCACAAGGTTTTGATTTCTTGGTGCGTTTTTTCCAAAAGAATTTTTTTACTAAAAAGCCTACTGCAACCGCTAGTGAAGCATAGACTAAAATTTGTTGTATATCCATATTTTAAAAATATATTCCAGTTCCTAAAGTTACAAAATTATAATTTGGTGAAGCAATTTTTAAGTACTCATATCCTAACGAGAAAAAATAATTCTTTTTATGATATTTTCCTCTGATTTCAAACGAATTTACAGGCAAACCATTTATGCTACTCCACATCATCGCACTATTAAAACTGATGTTTTTTATTGCAAAAATATCAGTATGCAAACCATAGGAGAAACCTGCTTTTTGTACATCATTACCAACGTAAGTAGCGCCAAGTGTCCAACCTAAATTGAATTTCTTAAATCGAATCCTATCATAAGCCACGTTAAATTGAAACAATGATAGGTTTGAAAAACGATTTGTAAATACATTTTTTTCCAACAGTTCTCGGTAATCAGCTTGTACATAAAAATATTGAAATGGTCTAAATTTTGCTTTTAGATGATTTCCAAATATATTGTTGTTGCTGTACAAAAAATGGTTTTCAACATCA
Organism: uncultured Flavobacterium sp.; assembly: GCF_937967675.1. Lineage (GTDB taxonomy): Bacteria > Bacteroidota > Bacteroidia > Flavobacteriales > Flavobacteriaceae > Flavobacterium. Next base: position 3,393 of record NZ_CALBSN010000078.1, read on the forward strand.
AATCGCATTATATTTCCATATTGAATACTGTCGTTTTCTTTTTGAAAATTTCCTGATTCGCCATCGAAATAAGGATATTTAGAAAGTGAATTATACAAATGATTTTCGCTTCTATAATCGCCAATAGTGGAATAAAAACTCACATATAAAAATCCTTCTACAAGCAAACCTGCTAGTCCAAAATCATTTGAAGAAGAACTTCTAGAAGAACCAGAACTTGAGGAGCTGCTACTTGAACTTGAAGAACGAGAAGAATTTCCCGATTTTAATTCGCTTTTAGACTTGTCGATTTTCTGAGAGAATGAACTATTTAATGTTAAAATAGTAATCAGAACAAATAATGTTTTTTTCATCAATTTTGTTTTTTGAAGACAATCAAAAATTATGCCTTTTATTTCAAGAATTGATAAGCAATCAGAGAAGTTATGTAAGCAAATCCACTCATGAAAACCAACTGAATTATCGACCATTTCCACGAATTGGTTTCTTTTTTCACAATCGCTAAAGTAGAAATACACTGCATGGCGAAAGCATAAAATAACAACAATGAAATTCCAGTAGCAAAATTGAATACTTTTTTCCCGGTTTCAGGATGAACTTCGGCTGCCATTCGGTTTTTAATGGTTGTTTCTTCTTCGCTATGACTCCCTACGCTGTAAATGGTGGCTAAAGTTCCCACGAAAACTTCACGAGCAGCAAACGAACTCACCACAGCAACTCCAATTTTCCAATCGTAACCTAAAGGACGAATGGCTGGTTCGATAGCTTTTCCCATGTACCCAATGTATGAATTCTCTAATTTGAAAGAGTTTATTTGGTCTTCAAATTCTTCGGTTGAGATAGTTTTGTTTTGATTTTGTTGGGTAATAATTTTTTCAGCGTTATTAAAATCATCACTTAAACCATGGGAACCCAAATACCATAAAATTACGGATAAGGCCAAAATGATTTTTCCCGCACCAGTTACAAATGCTTTTGTTTTTTCTAACACATTGATTCCAACATTTTTAAACATCGGAATTTTATAACTTGGCATTTCCACAACAAAATAGGATTTGCAGCTTAGCTTTAAATATTTATTAAGTAAGAAAGCCGAAAAAACCGCCATTCCAAAACCTATCAAATACAACGCCATTAAGGTTAAACCTTGTAAACTTAAAAATCCGAAGATTCTTTTTTCAGGAATAATTAAGGAAATTAAAATTGCATAAACTGGTAATCTCGCCGAACAAGTGGTGAAAGGCGTGACTAAAATCGTAATTAATCGTTCTTTCCAATTTTCGATATTTCTTGCACTCATAATGGCTGGAATAGCACAAGCTGTTCCTGAGATTAAAGGCACAATACTTTTTCCAGACAACCCAAATTTTCGCATGATTTTATCCATCAAAAACACTACGCGACTCATGTAACCGCTTTCTTCTAATACGGAAATGAATAAGAATAAAAAGGCAATTTGTGGAATGAAAATTACAATTCCACCAATTCCTGGAATCAATCCTTCACTGATTAAATTGGTAAATTCTCCTGCTGGAAGATGATGCTTGGCAAGCGAACTTAAATTGGCAAACGTTTCATCAATAAAATCCATCGGAATGCTACTCCAATCAAATAAAAATTGGAAAATTAACATTAAAATTCCAAAGAAAATTACATAACCAAAAATTTTATGCGTTAGAACTCGGTCAATTTTTGCACGAATATCTGTTGCTTTCGAAACGTCTATTTTTTGACCTAATTTTAGCGTGTCATTTATAAACTGATAACGCTTTATAGTTTCCTTCTGTTGTAATTTTTTTAAATCGGAATGCGATTTGGTAAACGAACTTTTGATTTCGTTTCGGTCTAAATTTAAGAAATTCACATCTTGCGTAATTACCAACCAAAGTTTGTACAGCAATTGATTTGGAAACGCTCTTCTTAAATTATTGAAATAATCTGGATCAATAGAAGACGCATTCAAACAAGGTTCCGTGGAAAGAGTATTATAATTTAGAATTAAATCTTTCAAATAATTAATACCAATTTTTTTACGGGAACTAATTAAAGCAATCTTCGTTTTTAGTTCTTTTTCTAAAACAGGAATATCCAATTCAATTCCTTTCAATTTCATTCTATCCGCCATGTTAATTACTAAAATGGTCGGAATTTCTAAATCTTTAATTTGGGTAAAAAGGAGTAAATTTCGTTTTAAGTTTTCCACTTCGGTCACCACAACGGCAACATCTGGAAAATCTTCGTCGTTTTTGTTGAGTAATAATTCAATCACCACATTTTCATCAATCGAACTAGCATTTAAGCTGTAAGTACCGGGTAAATCGATGATTTTTGCCTTTATGGTTTCGTTTAATTTACAAACGCCTTGTTTTTTTTCAACGGTAATTCCTGGGTAATTCCCCACTTGTTGATTCAATCCTGTTAATTCATTAAAAACCGATGTTTTGCCCACATTTGGATTTCCAATTAAAGCAACTTTGATAGGATTTTTACTCATGAGAATTACATTTTGGTAACCGTGATTTCTTTAGCCGTTTCTAATCGAATGGCTACGTGTGAATCATTTACGTTAAAATACAAAGGATCACCTAAAGGCGCAACTTGAATTAAAGTAATGGAATTTCCAGGTAAACATCCCATTTCTAATAGCTTTAGTGGGATTTCATCTAGATTGATGGAGGTTATTTCGGCAACTTCTCCAATTTTAAGTTCAGAAGAACAAATTTCCATTTCCTTATTTAGATTGAATTAAAATACAAAAGTAAAAATTATAATCGGACTAAAACTGATAATTGTCAACTTTAGTAAATTATTTGTAAAAATAAATTTATTGGTTTTCACAAAGCCAAAAAATATCTTCTAAAAGTTGTTTCATGTTCTTTGTTTTGGGGTCATTCGTGGGTTGGTCTAAATTAGTGCCATCGTAAAATCCGCGAATTCTTTTGTTTTTATCAACTAAAATAAAATTTTCGGTATGCACCATGTCATACAATTCTTCTGGCTTACCCGTTTTTACAGCTAAATAGGATTTTCGGGCTAGATAATAAATATCTTTTTTATTTCCAGTAACCAAATTCCAACGCGAATTATCAACACCTTTTTCGATGGCATATTTTTTTAAAACTTCAGGCGTATCGATATCAGGCGTAACAGAGAAAGACAATAGTTTTACTTCTGGATTATTCTTCAATTGATTTTGTAACCAAACCATGTTGTCGGTCATTTTTGGACAAATTGTTGGGCAAGTTGTAAAAAAGAAATCGGCTACATAAACAGTATTTTCGTAGTCTTTTTGTGTAATTACTTTACCATTTTGATTGGTAAAAGCAAAATCCGCAATTTTATGATCGTTGCCAATATGTTGCACTGTTGAATCTACTAATTCTGGATTAATATCTCTTGGCGAATATATGGGAAGCATTTTTTCTGGAGATAATAAGTTGTATATCCCGAAATATATAATGATAGAAAGTATTCCAAAAATGATAAAAAACTTTTTGTAAGGAGCTAGAAAATCAAGCATATATTTTTTTTGCAAAATTAATCATAAATCATATAGGTTTTGTTAAAACGCGACTAGACATTTGTTAAAATTATAAAATGTTGATTATCTTGGTTATATTTGTAGAATTATACCATTAAAACTACAGAAATAATGATTAAAAATTACTTGATTGTTAGTATTTTGTGTTCCTTTTTAGGATTTTCACAATTTAATTCCTCTGCCCCTTGGATGGCTAACATAAACAAAGCAAAGAGCGAAAAAGTGAGTATTGAAGAAATGGTTACGGCTTTCAATACTTATTGGTTAACAAGAGATAAAAATGCCAAAGGCTCAGGTTATAAACCTTTTATGAGATCGGAATACTATTGGAGAAATTTCGCAAATGAAAGCGGATATATTCAATCATCTGATGATTTTTGGAATGCATGGCGTCAAAAAAATCAAAGTAAATCAAATAGAACAATAACAAATAGGTCACTTCCTTCAAGTGATTGGCAACCTGTAGGTCCATTTACACATACAAATACAGGATCTTGGTCTTCAGGTCAAGGGCGTGTAAATATTGTACATGTAGACCCATCTAATCCTAGTGTTATTTATTTAGGAGCCCCAGCAGGTGGCATTTGGAAATCTACTAATAACGGAACTAATTGGACTCCTCTTACAGATGATTTACCACAAATAGGAGTTTCAGGTATTGCAGTTGATTATTCCGATTCTAATACAATTTATATTGCAACAGGAGATAAAGATGCAGGCGATTCTTATTGTGTTGGGGTTTATAAATCAACAGATGGTGGTCTAACTTGGAATCCTACTGGAACAATGGGAGGTTCAAATCCATCAAGAGCTGGAGATATAATAATTCATCCTACAAATAATCAAATACTTTGGTGTGCTACAAGTAATGGGATTTACAAAACTACTAATGCAGGAATATCTTGGACTCAAGTACAAGCAGGTGATTTTTCTCAAGGTAATATTAGATTAAAACCAGGGGATCCTACAAAAGTTTATGCATCTTCAGAAAATAGTTTTTTTAGATCAGTAGATACTGGTTCAACTTTTACTGCTGTCACAGTTTCTACAATTGCTACAACTAGCAGAATAATTATAGATGTAACTCCGGCAAATAGTAATCTTGTTTATGCTTTAAGTGTTAATACAAGTAACACATTAAATGGAATATACAAATCAACGAACGAAGGAGTTTCATTTTCTAGAGCATTTGGAACGCCAGATATATTAGAATCTAACCAAGCATGGTATGATTTGGCTTTAGCTGTATCTCCAACTAATGCAGATGAAATCTATACGGGCTGTCTTAACGTTTGGAAGTCTACTACAGGAGGTAGTACATTTTCAAAATTAAATAGTTGGAGTAATCCAACAGGGCCTTCTTATACCCATGCAGATATTCATTATTTAGGATTTCATGGCAATAAATTATTTGCTGGAACCGATGGAGGAATCTATGTTTCTGAAAACAATGGGACAAATTTTACAGATTTAACAGCAGGTGTTCAAATAAGTCAGTTTTATAAAATTGCTGTAGCTAAGCAAACATCTGCTAACATGGTAGGAGGTTTACAAGATAATGGAGGTCATGCCTACAGTGGAAGTCAATGGAAAAATTATTATGGAGCTGATGGAATGGATACAGCAATTAATCCTACCAATCCAAATCAATATTATGGGTTCATCCAAAATGGGAATAGTTTATATATTAGTAATTCAGCAGGGAATGCAATAAGTAGTTCAGTTTCTTCTCCAGGTGGAGCAAATGGGAACTGGGTTACACCTTTAATAGCGAATAATTCTGGTGAATTGTTTTCGGGATTTGCAGGACTATACAAGTTGACAGGAAGTGCTTGGGTACAACAAAATGTTGATGGATTAGGCACTGGAAACTTAGATGAAATTGCCGTTGATCCTTCAAATGATGATATTATGTATGTAGCAAATGGCGTTAAACTTTACAAGAGTACTAATAGAGGAGTGAATTTTACAAATGTATTCAATTCGGTTAATGGCAACATTACCTTTATTGAAGTTCATTCTACAGATAGCAATATCGTTTATTTAGTTACAGAAGGTGCTTCAGGAAAAGTTTTAAAATCAACAGATGGTGGCGTTTCTTTTACTGATTTTTCAACTGGATTACCATTTATCGGTAAAAACTGTATTGTACACCAAGGTAGAAATACAGATAATCCATTGTACGTAGGAACGGCTTTGGGAGTTTATTATCGTGATGATACTATGTCATCTTGGTCTCCTTTTGATACTAATTTACCAAATGTTTCAGTAACCGATTTAGAAATCAATTTAGAAGACGCAAAATTAATTGCAGCAACTTATGGAAGAGGGGTATGGCAAACAAATATTCCTGTGCAAGTTCCTGCTAATGATTTAAAATTTGTAAGTATTCAAAATCCTGGAATTAATATCAGTTGTGGTTCTAGTATTATGCCTCAAGTTGAAGTTAAAAATAATGGAACAAATTCTGTTAGTTCAGTTACTATTAATTATTTGATAGACACAACACCATATAATTATGTTTGGAATGGTTTAATAGCTCCTAGCGCTACAACAATTATTGATTTACCTACTGCAACATTAACAAGAGGGGTTCATTCTATGAATGTTACAACTACAATTACAAATGATGCGTATCCAGATAATAATTCAGGATTAACACAATTTTATGTAAATGATACGGGTTCTGTGGGAATTATAAATCCTTTTACAAACACATCCGACGCTTTAATTTCTTATAACGAAGGCGGTACTACTTCGCAATGGGTTAGAGGAATAAGAACGGGAGGAACTATGGACTCTGCTGGAAATACAGTGTACACAACTAATTTATTAGGCAATTATCCTGATTTGACTAAATCATACATTGTATCGCAATGTTATAATTTATCAAATGTTGTAAATCCGACTATTAGTTTTGACATGAAGTTTGATTTAGAAGCCAATTGGGATGTTGTTTATGTAGAATATTCTACTGACTTTGGAGCTAATTGGACAGTTTTAGGAGAACAAGGACCAACATGGTATAACAGTAATAGAACTGAAGCAACAGCTGGAAATGATTGTTATAATTGCCCAGGAGCTCAGTGGACGGGAACAGATACTACACTTAAGACTTATACGTATCCATTAAATGCACTAAATAGTCAAACTAATGTTATTTTTAGAATTGTTTTCCATTCTGATGAATCTGCGAATCAGTTAGGGGTAAATATTGATAATTTTGTTATTACAGGAACACTTTCCAATCAGAATTTTGAATTACAAAATATTGTATTGTATCCAAACCCTTCAAAAGGAATATTCAATATTGCATTAGGAACAATAGAGCCTTCAACAATAGACGTTTATGATGTAACTGGAAAAATAGTTTGGTCAAGAAAAGATTTTACCGTTTCAAATTCAGAAGTTGTTTTAGATTTATCTCCAGTTGCGCAAGGAATTTATTTCGTAAAAATTTCAGCGAATAACCAATCAACAGTTAAAAGAATTATTAAAGAATAACTATGAATAAACACATTTTAAAAGGAAGTCTTGGCTTCCTTTTTTTATCAATCACCTTATCTTCTTGTAAATCATCACAAGAAGTAGCAGCTAAAAAAGAAACTGTAGGTATTAACGTAGGTTATATGGATAAAACCGTAAATCCTGCAGATGATTTCAATCGTTATGTAAATGGAACTTGGTTAGATAAAACCGAAATTCCAGCCGACAGAACGCGTTGGGGAAGTTTTGACGAACTTCGTAAAAACACCGATGACGATGTAATGGCCATCTTAAAAGAAGCTATCAAAGACAAAACTATCAATCCAAATTCTGATCAAGCAAAAGCAATAAATTTATACAAAACAGTTTTAGATACGGTAAGTAGAAACAAAGCCGGAATCGACCCGTTAAAACCTTATTTAACGAAAATTAATAGCGTTCAAAATGCTGATCAATTAGTAGCTTTATTAGCCAAAATGGAACCCGAAATGGGATTAGGTTTCTTCGGAAGTTACATTGGCGCCGATGCTAAAAACAGTAACAAAAACGTAATTTATGTAGGAACCGGAAGTCTTGGTTTACCAGATAGAGATTACTACGTTTCCGATGCGCCAGACAACAAAGAAAAACGTGAAAAATACGTGGCTCACGTCACCAGAATGTTACAATATTTAGGTGAATCTGAAGCTACAGCTAATACGAATGCGAAGAAAATTTTAGCTTTAGAGACTAAAATGTCAACCGCTACGTTAGACCGTGTTCAAAGAAGAGATAGAAGAAACACCTATAATCCAATGAGTTTTGCTGATTTACAAAAATTAGCGCCAACCGTAAAATGGGATACGTATTTCCTAAGTGTTGGAATTGGAAAAGTAGATTCGTTAGTTGTTTCACAACCAAAATATTTACAAACAGTCGAAACTATTTTAAAAGATAACCAAATTGAAGATTGGAAAGCCTACATGCGTTGGACAGCTTTAAGAGGTTCAGCAGGTTTGTTATCAACCGATATCGAAAATGCGAATTTTGATTTTTACGGAAAAACGTTAACTGGAGCTGTAAAACAACGTCCAGCTGAAGAAAGAGCTTTAGCAACCGTTAATGGAAGATTAGGTGAAGCGTTAGGAAAATTATATGTTGCAAAAAAATTCCCGCCAGAAGCAAAAGCAAAAGCGCAAGATATGATTGCAAACGTAATGCAAGCTTTCAATAACCGAATTGATAATTTACCTTGGATGACAAAAGCGACTAAGGAAAATGCAAAAATCAAGTTGAATAAATTCCGAGTAAAAATTGGATATCCTGATAAATGGAAAGATTATTCAGCTCTTGAAGTAAAGTCACCAGAACAAGGCGGAACGTATTTTGAAAATTCAAAAATGTACGCGAGATGGAGTCACAAGAAAAATATTGAAAAAATGGGGAAACCTGTTGACAAAGAAGAATGGGGAATGTCGCCACAAACTGTTAACGCTTATTTCAGCCCAACAAATAACGAGATTGTATTCCCAGCTGCGATTTTACAACCACCATTCTACGATTACAGAGCAGATGAAGCAGTAAATTATGGTGGAATTGGAGCCGTAATTGGTCACGAAATTTCACACGGATTTGACGATTCAGGTTCAAGATATAATGCGGATGGAAACTTAGTAAACTGGTGGAGTGATGAAGATTTAAAACAATTCACAACGTTAGGAAGTGCTTTAGCAGATCAATATTCAGCTTTAGAACCATTACCAGGAATTTTTGTGGATGGAAAATTCACTTTAGGTGAAAACATTGGAGATTTAGGTGGAGTTAACGCCGCTTATGATGGATTACAAATCTATTTGAAAGCAAACGGAAAGCCTGATTTAATCGACGGATTTACACCAGAACAACGTTTCTTTATTTCTTGGGCAACCATTTGGAGAAGCAAAATGCGTGATGAAGCTATCAAAAACCAAGTAAAAACCGATTCGCATTCACCAGGAATGTATCGTGCTTATGTGCCGTTACAAAATGTGGAAGCGTTCTATAAAGCGTTCAACATTCAACCAAATAACGGAATGTATTTGAAACCAGAAAAAAGAGTTAAAATTTGGTAATATTATTTAACCACATAGAATCATAGAATTTTTTTAGGAGTTCGTTATAGTTCACAAAAGCTATCTTTTCTAAAAAAAGTGAAACACCTTAAGTTTTAAATCTATGTTTCTATGTGGTTTTTTTTAAGACTATGTAAAGGTAAGTTCTGTCAAGCTGAATTAATTTCAGCTTCTCTTTATAGAGATTTTGAAATGAGTTCAAAATGACAATAGAGTTTCTTTTAAGTAGTTTTTTGTTTGATAAATAGTGAAGGATTAAAATGATTACAATCTGTGAAAATCTTTTAATCTGTGGCTAAAAACTATTTTTTCTTAATCGCACGATTCACTAAATAAAGTCCAATAATCGTTATCGTTCCGCCAATGATAATTGCAGTGGTTAAAGGCTCATTAAACAATAAATAGCCAAAAAATAACGCCACCATTGGATTGATGTAAGCGTATAAACTACTGATTTCTGTTGGTAGATTTTCCAACGCATAAATAAAAGCAATAAACGTCAACACCGAACCAAAAACCACCAAATAACCAATCGACCACCAAGAAATTACTGGAATTTCACTTAACGGAACCGAAGTCCCATTAAATCCAATCACGCTCGAAATCACAATACTCGAAATCAACATTTGCAATCCCAAACTAAAATACGGATTGAAATTCGTCTTATTTTCTTTGATATAAATCGAAGACAACGCCCAAGTAAACGTCGCAATTACCGAAAGTAAAATACCAAAACGGAATTCAGGGCGTAAGAAATCGTTGAGGTAATCGTAGAAAATAACGCAAATTCCGCCAAAAGCGACAATCAAACCAACAACCGCTTTCCAAGATGTTTTTTGTCCGCGAAACAAACTGATGATTACAATCCAAAGCGGAAATATCGAACCAATAATCGCACCCAAACCACTCGAAATGTATTTCACGCCCCAGGTACTCAAACCGTTACTCAGCATGAAATTCAAGACACTCAGAACCAAAATAGTGCGCCATTGTCGTTTGTTTGGCCAAGGATGTTTTTTGATTAAGAAATATAGCAAATACAACAATCCACCAAAGAGTTGACGCAACGCAACCAATTGCATCGGAGGCATGTGTTTGACACCTTCTTTGGAAGCAATCCAAGTGGTTCCCCAAAAAAAACTAATCCAAATTAATGCTAAAATCGGCAAGCCAATCGCATTTTTCTTTTGTTGGATGTAATTGTGAAATACGCTAAAATACGCCATTACTAAATTTCTTTTTGGAACGAATAACCCAAAATAGTTTCCACTTTTTTACTAGAAATAATTTTACCTTTCGATTCCGAATTTTTGGCAAAGGTAGGCAATGGTAAATTGAATATTTCAGCTTTTTTGTGATAATATACTTTGCGTGTTGGATGCTGAGGTGCGACAGCATTGAAGGTTTGATTCCATTCCCAATTGTCATCTCGAGCGAAGTCGAGAGCCTTTTCTATAATTCCAATACAATCTTCTCTTTGAATCATATTCACTGGTGCATCTGGATTTTCAACATTCGTTCTGCCTGCCAAAAATTTTATAGGATGACGATCATAACCAAGCAAACCACCAAAACGTATTACAGTAGTTTTAAAATGTGAATTTGATTGCAAAAGAGTTTCTGTAATTGCTAATTGTTTTCCGCTTTCGGTGTCAGGATTTGGTTTTGTTTCTTCCCTAATTTCAACAATTGGAAAACCATCACCATAAACCGAAGTCGAACTCACAAAAACAACTTTCTGAATCTCTGATTTTTCGATATATGGAATTAGATTTTTGATTTTACTTACAAATATCATTTCGTTTGAAGCCGAAGTTTCTCTTCTCAATCCGGGTGGAATATCAATCACTAAAACATCAGTTTCTTTTAGAAAATCTTCAATAGTTCCAATGATTTGGTTTTCTTCCAGTTGAATTTGGAAAGGCGAAATCCCAGCATTTTTCAATAGGTCTAATTTACTTTCCGAAGTCGTTGAACCTTTTACTTTGTAACCTTTTGAAAGCAATGATTTGGCTAAAGGTAAACCCAGCCAACCGCAGCCGAGGATGGAGATTTTTATTCCCATTTGTGTTTTTTTATGTAGGTATTTGTTGGAATATCGTAATCGTAATAAATAACATATTTAAAGCCAGCTTTAGTTAAAGCGATTGAATCTGGTTGGATTTCTTTGGTTAAATAAATGTGGCTTTCACTTGGATTTTTTTCATTAAAAATCACACGATAATATTTTCCAAAATTGTCAAATGTATATTCTGAATATCTTGCTTCTGAATAATATTTTTTGTCATTATCATGAAAATAATATTTTAAATAACTACTCTTTCCAAGTCTTATACTGTAAACTTTTCCAACGGTTTTACCTTGAAAATCATTAATCTTTTTATAATATTCTTTTTCGTTAATATTTGAATAAATCATAGTTAGGGAAATAAAGATGATTGTTATGGCTAACATAATCTTCCCTTTATTTTCTTTCAAAAAAGTTGAATAACTTTTCTTTTCTCTTTCTTCTTTCATCTATTTTCTTAACTATCTTTCTTCACCAACATATAAAAATCATCTTCCAAAGCGCGATAACCTTGGTCGTACAAAAAGAAATAGGTGTTGCCGGTTTTGGTTTGTAACATGCTGGTAAAAAACTCAAAATCGAAACCTTTACTTAGCAATTTGGTTTTGGTGGTTTTTCCTTTCTCTTCTGGGTTGAGTTCACACAAAATGCGGTAGTTTTTACGCAATTTGTTATTAATGTTGCGCATCAGATTGTTCTGATCTTTGTTCATTTTGTTGTTGTACGCATTGCGGCAGCCATCCGAACAAAACTTTTTGTCTTCGCGACCTATGATTTTATCGCCACATTCTAAACAGGTTTTACTCATGGTTTACTTTTTAAAATTAAACTTCATTTCTTTTCCACTATCTTCAAAAACCACGTAAATATTGATTTCGTTATCCGAAATTTTTTCAAACGTAAATTTGTCAAAATACACATGGGTTGGAGTAACTTTTACCAGTCTGAAATTCTCACTTACTTCCGCTTTTTCCCAACCTTTCAATTCGCCGTCAAAGTGTTTTAGTTGTAACAAAAGGGTTTTGTCTTTTTCAATAATGTGTCCCAATTCATAAAAAGCAACTTTTCCATCAACAACTAATTTAAAACTAAACATCATCGAATTTCCAATCGGTTCGCTCCACGTTTCTTGACAAATGCCGCCTAAAGCTTCGCCTGTCCAATTGCCCACAATCCATTTTACATCTTGTAAAGTGGCTTTTGGTGACCCTTTTTCATCGTTGTAATTCAAATTGTTTTGTGCAAATGCACTAAACGAACAAATAAAAAGTAAAAAATAAATACTTTTTTGAAAGAGAGATTTTTTCATCTGTAAAGTCTTATAGTTTAAGCGAATATACAAAAATAGTTTCCATTTACAAACGCTTACAAATATTTACAACCGAAATTAAATAGCTAATTACCGAATAACGTTTTTTTCTTGCCACATCTTTGCACTGTCGAAATGAACGAAATATTAGTCACGGTGTTCAGTCACAGTTTTCAGAAAATTAATAAGAATGGATTTCAAAAAATTATTAGCCTATCAAAAAGCTTTTTCATTAGCTACGGAAATTAAAAAAGTATCTGATTCATTTCCAAAAGATGAAAAATACGCATTAACAGATCAAGTTAGAAGATCATCAAGAAGTGTATGTGCCAATATTGCAGAAGCTTACAGAAAGAGAAGATATATAAATCATTTTATAAGTAAGCTTACTGATTCAGACGGAGAAAATTCTGAAACTTCAGTTTGGTTAGATTTTGCTTTAGAATGTAATTATTTATCAAAGGAACAGCATATTGATATGGTTGTAAAATCCGAAGAAATTGGTAAATTAATTAATTATATGATTTTAAATCCAACAAGATTTGGTTGTAAATTATAAAATTAAATACCTGTGACTGAACACTGCGACTGCGACTAAAAAGTAACATAATTATTAACATTAAATATTACACGCCATGAAAAACAGAGTACAATTAATCGGACATGTAGGTCAAGAACCAGAAATCAAAAACTTAGAATCTGGACGAGTAGCTAACTTCACAATTGCTACAAATGAAAGTTACACGAACGCCAAAGGAGAAAAAGTAGAACAAACCGAATGGCACCGCGTTTCCGCTTGGGGAAAAACAGTAGATATCATCGAAAAATTATTAACCAAAGGAAGTCATGTTGCCATCGAAGGAAAACTAACTCACAGAAGTTACGACGACAAAGACGGAAACAAACGTTACATCACAGAAGTGGTTGCGAATGAATTGGTTTTACTAAGCAAATAGTCAAGTTCAAGAACAAATTCAAAAATCAAGTTCAACACATAGATTTTTTAAATTATTCCAATTTCATAAATCTGTGTTCCAAAAAATCAAATAACACAAATATTTAAATTTTATACGCCATGAAAAACTCAGTACAATTAATCGGACACGTTGGTCAAGAACCAGAAATTAAAAACCTTGAAGGAGGAAAAAGAATAGCAAACATCAGCATCGCTACAAACGAAGTGTATTATCGTGAAAACGGTGACAAAGTAGAACAAACGCAATGGCATCGAGTAACCGCTTGGGGAAAAACAGCCGACATTATCGAACGATTTGTAACCAAAGGAAAAGAAATCGGAATTGAAGGTAAGTTAACCCACAGAAGTTACGACGACAAAGACGGAAACAAACGCTATGTTACAGAAGTAATTGCGAATGAAATTTTGTTAATCGGTAAATAAAGATGTTATGCAAGTTAGAGTATTTTCAATCCGTTTGGATAACGCATTTTTGGAGTACGACCAACAACAATTCAATGCTTTTTTGAATTCGGTTACGTTTAAAAAATCGAGTACGCAATTTGTGGAAAGTGATGATGCGCATTGGTCGGTGATTGTTCATTATGAATCAGAAGAACAAGAAAAACCAGAGCGATTGGAACGCAAATCGTACGAAGATTTAAATCCGAAAGACAAACAAGTTTACGGTTATTTGAATCAATGGAGAAACGAAAAATCAGAAGCTTTGAAACTGAAAAAGTATATGATTTGTCACAATTCAGAATTAATCGATTTAGCCATGTACAAGCCAAGCAACTTAGATGAATTACAACAAATCAAAGGTTTCGGAAAACAAAAATCGGAGCGATTCGGAGAAGATATTTTAGCAATTTTAAATGCCGTTTGAGAAAAGACCACCAGCGAAAGTTGGTGGTTTTTTATTTAAAACAAAATGTCTTTCGCTACTCGATAGGTATTCGCATGTGCTTCAATAATCGTTTTGATTTCAGGAGAATAACCGCCACCCATGCTCACTTGAACTGGAATTTGGTAACGCTCACAATTTTGGAACACAATGGCATCTCTTTTTTTACAACCATCGATAGAGCAACCTAATTTTCCTAATTTATCAGAAGCTAAAATATCAACTCCGGCCAAATAGAAAATGAAATCGGGTTTTTGTTGCTCTATTAGTTTAGGAATGATTTCGGAAATGGTTTTTAAAAAATCCTCATCAGAAGTATTGTCTTCAAAAGCAATGTCTAAGTCAGAAGTTTCTTTTTTAAACGGATAATTCGATTTTCCATGAGTGGAAAAGGTAAAGACATTATCGTTATTTTGAAAAATTTCTGCCGTTCCATTCCCTTGATGCACGTCTAAATCGATGATTAAGATTTTTTTTGCTAGTTTTTTATCTAACAAATATTGAGCAGCAATGGCTTGGTCATTCAATAAACAAAAAGCTTCCCCGTGATTTGAATAAGCATGATGCGTTCCGCCAGCGATGTTGAAGGCAACTTTGGTTTCAAAGGCTTTTTCGGAACCTAAAATCGTTCCTTGGGCAATTCGCAATTCTCGTTCTACAAGTTCTTTAGAAAGCGGAAAACCAATTTTTCGTGCTGCTTTAGGATCTAAAGTTAAATTCAGCAAATCGGAAACATATTCTTTTGTATGAATCCTTAAAACAGTTTCAATCGGGATAATTTCAGGTTCAAAGAAATCGGTTTTTAAAGCAATACCTTCGTGTAGTAATTGTTGTGGTAATAATTCGTATTTCAACATCGGGAAACGATGTCCTTCAGGTAATGGATGTTTAAAAATAGAGTGAAACGCAATCGGAAACATCTATGAGTTCATTAATTTTTGCAATTCATCTACAAATAAACCCATGTGGTAACCATCAACTAGGCTATGATGTGCTAAAACGGTCATTGCCATGGTTTTTTTACCATTTTCGAGCATTAATTTTCCATACGAAACTTTCGGGCAACTATCTTTTAAAGTATATTTTCTAGAGTGTGTTAACCCTGTGAAATTAATCCAAGGAACAGCAGAAAAGTGAATGATATTTTCAGGAAATTCTCTGGTAAAAAGTCCTGGTGTAATTTGAATTCTTTCAATTTCAGTTTGTACGATTTTGGCAAATTCGTGAATGTCAGAATGAAACTTCATAAACGAAAAACCAAACGTTTTATCTTCCCGCATGATGGTAGATGAAGCGTCAATTTCGTCATAAAGCACTACTTCGTTTTCTTCAATTCGGTATCTGAAATTTTCTACTTGGTTAACGGCAGCAATCGTTTTGTGTAAATAGTAAACAAAAAACGGAATTTTCATGGCTTTCGCTTTTTCGTAAGCAATAGTCATATCGATTGATGTGGTAATACCAAAAAAGGGCTCTTCGAAAGTATTGAAAAATTCAAAATGTTCTTTTCGATTCCAAGAAGATGTGTCTATTTTTTGTTTCATTTTAATAAAGCTAAGATTTCGGTAATGTTTGCAAATGATTTGAAATTTTCGTGCTTGATTTCGAAATCAATTTTTTCGTATTCCCAAGTCGTATGATACGGAATGTGTATCGCATGTCCGCCAATATTTAAAACGGGTAAAACATCCGATTTTAACGAGTTTCCAATCATTAGAAAATCTTCGGCTTTGCAATCCAAACGACCTAGCATTTTTTCGTAATCTAATTCGGCTTTGTCGCTCATTACTTCAATATGATGAAAGTAAGCACCAATTCCTGAATCGTGTAATTTACGATGTTGGTCTTTTAAATCGCCTTTTGTGGCAACAACCAATTTATATTTTCCTTTCAATTGTTCCAAAACGGATTCAACGTTGGGTAACAATTCGACAGGTTTTTGCAATAAATCTTTTCCAATGGCTAAAATTTGCTCAATTCCTTTTCCTGAAATTTGATGATTTGTCAATTGCAAGGCGGTTTCAATCATCGACAAGGTAAACGCTTTAATTCCGAAACCATACAAAGGCAAATTTTTCACCTGATGATTCAAAATCAATCCCAAAATTTCTTGACTCGAGGCATAATCTTGAAACAACACACAAAAGCGTTCTTGCGCCTCATCGAAATAAGGTTCGTTGTGCCATAAAGTGTCATCTGCGTCGAAAGCGATTATTTTTGGAGTCATAGTTGTTGTTTTTTACCGCAGATTCACAGATTTTTTTAAGTTTTTTTAATCTGCGAATCTGCGGTTATTTTTAAGATATCATTGCACCATTAATCACGCCTTCTGCATCTGGATTTACGAAAACTAATTTACCTTCTGCATTATTTGTTAATAACAACATACCTTCACTTTCTACACCACGTAAAGCTCTTGGCGCCAAGTTGACTAAAACGGTTACGCGTTTTCCAATTACTTCTTCTGGTGTAAAATGCTCAGCAATTCCAGAAACGATGGTTCTTACATCAATTCCTGTATCTACTTTTAACACTAAAAGTTTATTGGCTTTTGGCATTTTTTCAGCTTCGATGATGGTTCCAATTCGTAAATCTACTTTAGCGAAATCTTCGAAAGTGATGATGTCTTTTTGCGGTTCAGCTTTTGCGTTTTCCACTTTATTGGCAGTTTTAGTTGCTTCTAATTTGTCTAATTGTTTTTGGATTTCGGCATCTTCAATTTGGGCAAACAAAATTTCGGCTTGACCAATTTGATGTCCTGCTGGTAACAAATCAGTATTAGTCGTTACATCATTCCAACCTAAAGCATCGATTTTTAAAATATTTGATAATTTTTTTGCTGTAAAAGGTAAAAATGGTTCCGATAAAACTGCTAAAGCTGAAGCAATTTGCAATGCCACATACATTTGCGTTTGCACTCTTGCTGGATTTTCTTTTACCATTTTCCAAGGTTCTTCATCTGCTAAATATTTGTTTCCTAAACGAGCTACGTTCATTAATTCGCCTAACGCCTCTCTGAATCTATAACGTTCAATAGAACTTGAAATTACGGCTGGATAAGCTTTTAATTCAGCTAATGTTTGTTCGTCAACTTCTGAAAATTCGTTTGGAGCTGGAACAATTCCGTTGTAATATTTATTGGTTAAAACCACCACACGGTTGATGAAATTTCCAAAAATCGCAGCTAATTCATTATTATTTCTTGCTTGAAAATCTTTCCAAGTAAAGTCGTTATCTTTAGTTTCTGGTGCATTTGCTGTTAAAGCATAACGCAACGCATCTTGTTTTTCTGGAAAATCTTGTAAATATTCGTGCAACCAAACGGCCCAGTTTTTAGAAGTTGATAATTTGTTTCCTTCTAAATTTAAAAATTCATTTGCCGGAACATTATCAGGTAAAATATAACTTCCTTCTGCTTTTAACATCGCTGGAAAAATAATACAATGGAAAACGATATTGTCTTTTCCAATGAAGTGAACCAATTTCGTATCGGCATCTTTCCAATACGGTTCCCAATCTTTTCCTTCGCGAGCTGCCCATTCTTTGGTAGATGAAATATAACCAATTGGCGCATCAAACCAAACATATAATTTTTTTCCTTCCGCGCCTTCAACCGGGACATCAATTCCCCAATCCAAATCACGTGTTACCGCTCTTGGTTCTAAACCACCATCAACCCATGATTTTACTTGTCCGTAAACATTCGGTTTCCAATCGTTTTTATGACCTTCCAAAACCCATTCTTTTAAGAACGATTCGTAGCGATTTAAAGGTAAAAACCAGTGTTTTGTTGATTTTAAAATCGGCGTTTCGCCTGTAATAGTTGATTTTGGATTAATTAAATCGGTTGCGTTTAAAGTCGAACCACATTTTTCACATTGATCGCCATAAGCTTCAGGATTGTCGCACTTTGGACAAGTTCCCGTCACGAAACGATCGGCTAAAAATTGGTCAGCTTTTGCATCGTATAATTGTTCGGTAGTTTCTTCAATGAAATCTCCGTTATCGTATAATTTTTTAAAAAATTCCGAAGCTGTTTTATGATGAATCTCAGCAGAAGTTCTCGAATAATTATCAAAAGAAATTCCGAAATCTAAAAACGATTTGCGAATAATTCCGTCGTATTTATCAATTACTTGTTGCGGCGTAATGCCTTCTTTTTTTGCTTTCATTGAAATCGCTACACCGTGCTCGTCGCTTCCGCAAATGAAAGCCACATCTTTTCCTTGCAAACGCAAATATCTTGCATAAATATCAGAAGGAACATAAACACCTGCTAAATGTCCAATGTGAATAGGACCATTCGTATAAGGTAAAGCCGCAGTAATCGTATATCTTTTCGGATTTTCTAACATATCATCATAAAATTTGTTGCAAAAATAATCGATTAGTGATGAAATCCCGAATTTTAATTGGATTTTGTTTACTTTTGAGTTAATAAAATCTGACGATGTATAGATTTATTTTAGTACTTATTTTAATTTCAAACTTTTCTCATTCGCAAAAGAAAATGAAAATTCCACCTTATCTAAAAAAAGGCGACACAGTTGCTATTGTTTGTACGGCTCGTAAATTTTTTCCAGAAGATGCAAAACCCGCTATTGAATTATTAGCATCTTGGGGATTAAAAGCCAAATTAGGCAGAACCATAGGTTTAGATAGTTGCCAACTGGGCGGAACTGATGCCGAAAGAATTGCCGATTTTCAAGAAATGTTGGATGATGAGAATGTCAAAGCGATTTGGTGTGCTCGTGGCGGTTATGGAACCGTTCGAATTATCGATTCATTAGATTTTACCAAATTCAAAAAGCATCCCAAATGGATTATGGGATTTTCTGATGTAACGGTTTTACACAGTCAATTGAACGTGGAACGCGTGGCTACATTGCATTCAATTATGCCATTTACGGTTCCAAAAGCTCCAGAAGAAGTGAAAGAAACCTTGCGAAAAGCGCTTTTTGGAGAAGCTATTTCATATACAATTCCATCAAAATCGTATGATATAAAAGGAAAAGCTTCTGGCGAATTAGTGGGCGGAAATATTTCAATTTTATATAGTTTATTGGGTTCAAAATCTTCGATTGATACCAAAGGAAAAATTCTTTTTATTGAAGATTTGGATGAATATTTGTACCACATCGATAGAATGATGTACAACTTAAAACGCAATGGTTATTTCGAAAATGTAAAAGGAATTATTGTGGGAAGCATGTCTGATATGCACGATAACGAAATTCCATTCGGACAAAACGAAGTGCAAATTATTACTGCAATTGCTAAGGAATACAATATTCCAATCGTTTTCGAATTTCCAGCGGGACATCAAAAAGACAATCGAACTCTGGTTTTAGGAAAACAAGTAGATTTTGAAGTGAATGAAAAAGAAGTGATTTTGTCTTTCAAATAACTGAGCACTAAAATCTGAAAACTGAATATTTGAAAAGATGGCAGAACATAACGATTTAGGAAAAAAAGGAGAAGAATTAGCAGTTGATTTCTTAGAAAAAAACGGCTACGAAATCTTAGAAACGAATTGGGTTTTTGATAAAGCCGAAATTGATATTATTGCCCAAAAAAATGGAATTTTAGCTGTTGTAGAAGTTAAAACGCGTTCGAGTCTAGATTTTGGTTTGCCTCAAGATTTTGTAAAACCTAAGAAAATACAGTTATTAGTAAAAGCTATAAATGAGTATGTTACTCAAAATGACTTGGATGTTGAAGTTCGATTTGATATCGTGGCTATTCATAAAGAAAACACAGAATTTGTTATAGAACATATTGAAGAAGCGTTTTATTATTTTTAATGTTAAATTTATAACAATTTGTTTTTTATTTTATCTTTGAGCCAAATAAACAACAAGTAATATGAAAACGATATCCTCAGTAGTAGAGCAATACATTAAATCGAAGCCTTTTTTACTAAGTTCACTTTCGCAAGGAATTATTAATTTAACTTCACTAGCTCGTATAATGATGCCAGAATTAGAAGCACATTTAGGTAAAGATGTCAAGCAAGGTGCAGTTGTAATGTCATTAAAAAGACTTTCTGAAGAATTGGACTTCAAAATCAACTATAAAATTTCAAAAGTTTTAAAAAATATTGGTGAAATAACCGTTCGTTCTTCATTAACTGATTTTACGTATGTTATTTCAGATACGCTTCTAGATAATCAAGCTAAATTAATTTCAGAGATTAATAAATATCAAGATATTTTTTACACCTCATCTCGTGGTGTAAATGAGACGAATATTGTGATAAGTGCATCGGTTGAAGAATTAATAGAAACGATTTTCAAACACGAAAAACTAACGCATAAAATAGAAAATCTTTCTTCCATTACGGTTAAATTACCTCAAGAAAACATTTCGACTCCTGGCGTTTATTATTACATTTTTCAAAGATTAGCATGGGAAGGAATTATTATTCATGAAGTAATTTCAACAACAAATGAATTTACCATAATAGTTAGTGATGATCAAATTGATATTGCATTCAAGGTGATAAAAAACTTAAAAAATGTCTTTGATTAATAAAAAACCTCCTATTTTTTTTCACATCAAAAAATAAATGTATTTTTACCAAACTATATACTAAATTTGGTTTTTAGTAGTTTAGAGTACAAATACCTTTTACATTGAAAAGCAATTTAATTAAATATTCTTTTACAGTTTGTTTCTTCCTGATTTTGATAGCATGTTCTGTCAAAAAAGACAAGTTTATTAATCGTAATTTTCATGCGGTTACTACCGAATATAATGTTTTGTATAATGGTAATTTAGCATTAGAGAAAGGACTTCAAGAGTTAAAAGTAACTTATAAAGACAACTTTTGGGAAGTATTACCTGTTGAAAGAACTTCAGACATTGAAGAGGTTGTATTGCCTGGACAGACAAAAAGCAAAAACTTTGAAAGAGCTGAGGAAAAGGCGGTGAAAGCAATTCAAAAGCATTCGATGAATATTGCTGGAACAGAAAAAAATCCTCAAATGGATGAAGCTTATCTTTTGTTAGCTAAAGCTCGTTATTATGAAAATCGCTTTATTCCAGCTTTAGAAGCATTAAATTATATTCTCTACAAGTATCCATTGAGTGATAGAATTTATCATGCAAAAGTGTGGAGAGAAAAGGTAAATATTCGTTTGGATAATGAAGATTTAGCGATAAAAAATCTAAAATTACTTCTAAAAGATAAAAAAATTCAAGGTCAAGATTTAGCTGACGCTAATGCCATGCTTGCTCAGGCATATATTAATTTAAAAGTAAATGACACTGCAATTTCAGCTTTAAAAGTGGCTAAAGAAGCTACAAATAATAATGAAGAAAAAGCGAGATACACTTTTATTTTAGGACAATTATATGAAGAAATGAATTTTAAGGATAGTGCTTATGCTGAATTTGAAGAAGTTATTCAAATGAATAGAAAAGCGCCAAGAAGATACGTAATTCAATCACACGCTAAGCAGGCTCAATATTTTAATTACAGCAAAGGAGATACTTTGGTGTTTTTAAAAACCTTTAACACCCTTCTTGAAGATAGAGAAAACAGACCCTTTTTAGATGTTTTAAATCACCAAATGGGATTGTTTTATGATAAAAGTAATAACAATTTACAGTCAAAAAAATATTACAATAAATCGATTAAAGCAAATTCTAATGACAGGTATTTAATTGCTTCTAATTACAGAAATTTAGGCGAAATATTTTTCAAAGAAGCTAAATACAAAGTAGCGGGTAAATATTATGACAGTACACTTGTAAATTTAAAGGAACGAACAAGAGAGTATAGAAAAATAAAGAAGAAAAAAGATAATCTAGAAGATGTTATTAAATACGAATTGATTGCACAGCAAAATGATAGTATTTTAAATGTAGTTTCAATGAATGAAGTTGATCGTGTTGCATTTTATAAAGATTATATTTCTAAATTAAAAAATGAAGACGAACTAAAAGCCAAAAAAGAAGCTGAAAAAGCCAAAAAAGAAGCAAATATTTTAGCTAATAATAATTCAAATTCCGGATTAATAAACCCTAATACTAAGGGGAAAGAAATTAAAATAGTAAATCCAAATGGGGACTCAATGATGCCGCCTGGAATGATGGATGATAATTCAAGTTTTTATTTTTATAATCCAGTGGCTGTCGAATTTGGGAAAAAAGATTTCCAAAAAAGATGGGGGAAAAGAATGCTTAAAGATAATTGGAGATGGTCTTCTGACAAGGTGAATAATAACAATACTAATGATGATGATCAAAAGGATGTTGATAAAAACAAAGTGTCTGATTCAATTTCTTCTGATTTGAAACCTGAATATACGGTCGAATTTTATTTAAACAAAATCCCTACAGATCGAAAATTAATTGACAGTTTGGCAAAGGACCGAAATTTTGCTTATTATCAGTTAGGTTTAATTTATAAAGAAAAATATAAAGAATACGAGTTAGCCGCTTCACGTTTGGAGCAACTTTTAAAAAACACACCCGAAGAGCGTTTGGTGCTTCCGGCAATGTACAATTTGTACAAAATTTATCAGCAAATTTCGCCTATAAAAGCAGCTGATATGAAACAACAAATCTTGTCGCAATATCCAGATAGTCGTTATGCTCAAATTTTGAACAATCCTGAAGTTGAAATTACCGATAATGATAATCCAGAAATTGTTTTCAATACGTTATACAAAAAATTTGAAAACAACCAATTAAGAGAAGTTTTTGAAGAAGTTGATGAAGCTATTTTTAAATTTGCTGGAGAAGAATCGCTTCCAAAGTTTGAAATGCTTAAAGCAAAAATACTAGGCCGATTAAAAGGTGTAGAAGATTACAAAGTGGCGTTAAATTTCGTAGCTTTAACTTATCCAAATACCCAAGAAGGAAAACAAGCTGAAAAAATGGTCCAAACAGAATTACCTTTAATTGAAGCTTTAAATTTTGGATTGCAACAACCAACAGGTTATAAGATTATTTTTCCTAAGAGTTATCCATATGGTAAAGAGGTGAAAAATTTAACCGATAAAATTGCTAAATATATTAAAGAAACCAATGCTGTTGCTTTGAAATCATCTGAAGATATATATACAATAACCGATAACATTGTTGTAATTCATGGTTTTGATAATAAAGACGCAGCAGTTTCAGCATTAGCTGTATTGCAATTGCATAAAAATTATAAAGTAACAGATAAAGTTTATATTATCTCAACAGAGGATTATAAGATTGTGCAA
Organism: uncultured Flavobacterium sp.; assembly: GCF_937967675.1. Classification (GTDB taxonomy): domain Bacteria; phylum Bacteroidota; class Bacteroidia; order Flavobacteriales; family Flavobacteriaceae; genus Flavobacterium. Next base: position 26,967 of record NZ_CALBSN010000078.1, read on the forward strand.
ATCAAGAAGAAGTTGAACGAATGGATTTTGTTAAATAAATAAGAACCTCAAATCCCTATTAATATGTTTGAAAAGGTAAAGAATCAAGATCATTTATTAGGAAAGACCAATAGAATTGTTGAAGGTACTATAATTACAGGTGATATTTCTACATTGGCAGATTTTAGATTAGACGGAAAATTAAAAGGAAACTTTACTTCTGAAGGAAAAATTGTAATTGGTCCTACTGGACAAGTTATCGGTGATATCATATGTAAAAGTATCGATATCGAAGGTGTTTTTTCTGGAAAATTGCAAGCAGAAGGGATGTTAAATGTAAAATCGAAAGCACATATAACAGGAGAAGTAATCGTAGGTAAATTAGCTGTAGAACCAGGAGCTCGATTTGAAGCTAGTTGCGAAATGAGAACCCAGAATAAATAATGGATTCAAATAAGAAACAAGCTAATAAGTGGTTGGTTTTCATGAATATCCCATTTCAAATGGGATTGATTATTTTTTTTGGAGTAATGATTGGGCAATGGTTAGATGAAAAATTTAAAATTGAAGGTTCTATATTAACGATAGTTTTTTCATTATTAGCCGTTTTCATAGCGCTTTACAATGTAATTCGTCAGGTTACTAAAATGAGTAATGATAAAAAAGAATGAGTAAGAAAATTGCGCGACTGTTTGTTTATTTAGTTCCAATAACTGTAATTTTTTACTTTTGTCAGGAATATATTTTAAGTACTTATTTTAATCAAATCGAATTTAAAATAACAACGTTTTCAATTTATTTGTTTCATTTTTTAACAGTTGCTGTTTCGTTCACTTTATTAGTGCTAGTAAATAAATATTTTTTTCAGCAAACTGGGTATGCTTTTTTGGCGTTTGGAATCATCAAAATGGGGCTTTCAGTGTTCTTTTTAATGCCAGTTATTGATTCTGATATTGCTAATAAGATTCCAGATGTGTTATCTTTTTTTATCCCGTTTTTCATTTTTTTGTTGTTAGAAACTATTTTTTCGGTTAATTTACTGAATAGTTCCGATTTGAAAGAAAACTAGTAAAAAGGATTTTTCGCTTACTTTTTTTAAAAATTATAATAATAAGTTTTCATTTTTTAATTAATAATGTACCTTTGCACAAAATTTAGAGGAAATAAATTTTACTATTATTAGTATAAGTATATGAGAATAGCAAATCGCACAATTCAATTTTTGTTTTCGTTATCATTTTTGATTTTACCATTAGTGGCTTCTGCAAGCGGAGGGCATTCAGAATCAGGAGATAAAGAGTTTAGCGCTACAGAACTTATTAATTCACATATTGGAGATTCTCACGAGTTTCATATAGCGGATTGGAACGGTCACGCAATTTCGTTGCCATTACCTATCATTTTATGGACAGATAATGGATTAGAGATTTTTTCTGCTTCAGAATTTCATCACGACAATACAGGTCACCATGTGGCTAAAGAAAAATTTGTTAGATATAATGAAGTAATTTTTTATGCTGACAAATTTGAAAAATTAAAAGAAGAAGATAAAAGTGCATTTAACTTTGCTGCTCGTCCTTTAGATTTTTCAATCACGAAGAACGTTTTCTCAATGTTAATGTCTGTTATTATTCTTTTAGTATTGTTTATTGTAGTGGCGCGTTCTTACAAAAAGAACAGCATGGCTCCAAAAGGCTTAGCTGGTTTCTTAGAGCCTTTGGTAATATTTGTTAGAGATGATATTGCTATTCCAAATATTGGAGAAAAGAAATATGGAAAATATATGCCGTATTTATTAACTATCTTTTTCTTTATTTGGATCAACAATTTAATTGGTTTAATTCCTTTCTTCCCATTTAGTTCTAACTTAACAGGAAATATTTACTTTACATTTGTTTTAGCACTTATTACATTTATTATCACTACATTGAGTGCAAATAAAGCCTATTGGGGTCATGTTTTTGCGCCACCAGTGCCAAAAGCGTTATATCCAATTATGTGGCCAGTTGAAATTATTGGGATGTTTACAAAACCATTCGCTTTGATGATTCGTTTATTCGCTAACATTACTGCGGGACACATTATTATTTTGAGTTTAATTTCATTGATATATATATTCAAAACAGTTGCAATTGCTCCGGTTTCAGGTGCTTTCGTATTGTTCATGAGTGTTTTAGAAATGTTAGTTGCTGCTTTACAAGCGTATGTATTTACTTTGTTATCAGCATTATTTATTGGTCAGGCTGTTGAAGAGCATGATCATCACTAGGATTGAGTTTTATTAATTATTAACTATATAAATATTTTATTATGGTATTAGCTGGAATCGGTGCTGGATTAGCTGTTATTGGAGCTGGAATCGGTATTGGAAAAATTGGTGGATCTGCTATGGACGCTATGGCAAGACAACCAGAAGTTGCTGGTAAAATTCAAACTGCAATGATTATTGCTGCTGCTCTTATCGAGGGTGTTGCTTTATTCGCTGTAGTAGTTGCATTAATTGCAAAGTAATTAAAACATAAACTTCTTACAGCGGTTGGCTGTAAGAAGTTTTATTACAAAACTAAATTAACAATATAGATATATGAACTTTACTTCACCAGAAAGCTTAGTATTTTGGACAACCTTAATTTTCGTTGTGTTTTTTCTATTAATGAGAAAATTTGCATGGAAACCTATTTTAGGAGCAGTTAAAGGAAGAGAAGACTCAATTAATAACGCTTTATTAGCAGCTGAAAACGCTAAGAAAGAAATGCAAAACTTGAAGTCGGATAATGAAAAATTATTAGCTGAAGCTAGAGCTGAAAGAGACTTGATGATCAAAGAAGCAAGAGAAATCAAAGAAAAAATGATTGCTGATGCTAAATCTGAAGCGCAAGCACAAGGCGAAAAAATGATTGAGGCTGCTAAAGCTTCTATCGAAAGTGAGAAAAATGCAGCTATGGCAGAATTGAAAAATCAAGTTTCTTCTTTGTCATTAGAAATTGCTGAGACATTATTAAAAGAAGAATTATCTAACAAAGAAGCTCAAACTAAATTGGTTGAGAAAATGTTAGGTGACGCTAAATTAAACTAATATCATGGCAGGAACTAGAGCAGCAATTCGATACGCTAAAGCTATTTTGGATATTGCCAAAGTAAACAATTCTGTAGATGCAGTTAATGCAGATATGTTTGCTATTGTAAAAGCAATTAAAGAAAGTGTAGAATTAAAAGACTTCTTGCAAAGTCCAATTGTTAAAGGTGAAATTAAATTTTCTTCTTTAAACGAAATTTTTGCTTCTGCTCAAAAAGAGACAAAAGGATTATTTCAATTGCTTTTAGCTAACAAAAGATTTGAATTATTAAATGATGTTGCTTTACAGTTCAATGCTTTATATGATGAACTTAACGGAATTGAGATTGCTAAGGTAACTACCGCTTTCCCAATTACGCCTGAGTTAGAAGCTAAAGTATTGGCAAAAATTGCATCGTTTTCAAATAAAAAAATTACCATTCAAAATATTGTAGATCCAGCTATCATTGGTGGATTTATTTTAAGAATGGGCGACAAACAATACAATGCATCTGTGGCAAGCAGACTGCAAAATTTAAAAAGAGAGTTTAGTAATTAATATACCATTAAAGATATATCAAAATGGCGGAAATTAAACCTGCTGAAATTTCAGCAATATTAAAACAACAATTATCAGGTTTTGAATCTGGTGCATCGTTAGAAGAAGTTGGAACAGTACTTCAAGTTGGAGACGGTATCGCTCGTGTTTACGGATTATCAAACGCTCAATACGGAGAGTTAGTTCAATTCGAAAACGGATTAGAGGCTATCGTATTGAACTTAGAAGAAGACAATGTTGGGGTGGTACTATTAGGACCATCAACAGGAATCAAAGAAGGTTCTACAGTAAAAAGAACACAACGTATTGCTTCTCTTAAAGTAGGAGAACAAATGGTAGGTCGTGTTGTGGATACTTTAGGTAACCCAATTGACGGTAAAGGTCCAATTGGTGGTGAGTTATATGAGATGCCATTAGAAAGAAAAGCACCTGGAGTTATTTTCCGTCAGCCAGTAACTGAGCCATTACAAACAGGAGTAAAAGCAGTTGATGCGATGATTCCTGTAGGTCGTGGACAACGTGAGTTAGTTATTGGTGACCGTCAAACTGGTAAATCAACAGTTTGTATCGATACCATCTTAAATCAAAAAGAATTTTATGATGCAGGTCAACCTGTATTCTGTATCTATGTAGCTGTAGGTCAAAAAGCTTCAACTGTTGCTGCTTTAGCAAAAACATTAGAAGAAAAAGGAGCTATGGCTTATACTATCATCGTAGCGGCTAACGCTTCAGATCCTGCTCCAATGCAAGTTTACGCTCCTATGGCGGGTGCTGCAATCGGAGAATATTTCAGAGATTCTGGTCGTCCAGCTTTAATTGTTTATGATGATTTATCTAAACAAGCAGTAGCGTACCGTGAGGTATCTTTATTATTAAGAAGACCACCAGGACGTGAGGCTTATCCTGGAGACGTTTTCTACCTACACTCTCGTTTATTAGAAAGAGCTTGTAAAGTTATCGCTAACGACGAAATCGCTAAAAACATGAACGATTTACCAGATTCTATTAAAGGAATCGTTAAAGGTGGAGGTTCGTTAACAGCGTTACCAATTATCGAAACACAAGCAGGTGACGTTTCTGCTTATATCCCAACAAACGTAATTTCGATTACTGATGGTCAGATCTTCTTAGATGGTGATTTATTCAACTCTGGAGTTCGTCCTGCTATCAACGTAGGTA
>NZ_CALBSN010000079.1 GCF_937967675.1 uncultured Flavobacterium sp.
TTTTCCATCTTTCACACATAACCAAGCCCATCCTGAACCAAAACGAGTAGCTCCTGCTTTAGCAAATTCTGCTTTAAAAGCGTCAAATGAACCAAAAGCAGCGTCAATAGCAGTTGCTAATTCACCTGATGGTAAACCGCCACCGTTTGGCGACATAATTTCCCAAAACATTGTGTGGTTGTAATGTCCACCACCATTGTTACGAACTGGCATGTTGTTCATGTCAAGATTTTTCATGATATCTTCAATAGATTTTCCCTCTAAATCAGTTCCAGCAATAGCAGCGTTTAAGTTGGTAACGTAGGCATTGTGATGCTTAGAATGATGAATTTCCATTGTTCTAGCGTCAATATGTGGTTCTAATGCATCGTATGCATAAGGTAATTGTGGTAATTCAAAAGCCATGATATTTAATTTTTAGATTAATAATATTTTCACCAAATTTACAAATTAAACTTCGGATTCAAAAATAGATAGTTTTTATACCACTATTAGTAAGATAAATATAACATTGAAGTATATTCGTTTTTAAAATATTAAAAAGTAAATCCTATGAAATCACGCTACAGTATTTTATTTATTATCGTTCTATTCGTTACAAGTTGCACAAAAACATCACAACCTGTTGATTCAATTCCAAAGCACGAAACCTTTACCATTCCATCAAAAAAAGTTAATGAAACTCGAGTAATTAACGTTTGGACGCCTGAAAACTATAAAACTAGTACTGATTCGTTGCCTGTTATGTATATGGCAGATGGTGGAATTAAAGAAGATTTTCCGCACATTGCAAATACTTTAGCAGAACTCATCAAGCAAAACAAAATTAAACCTATAATTTTGGTTGGTATTGAAAACACGCAACGCCGAAAAGATTTGTCAGGTTTCACAACCGTTGAAAAAGACAAAGAAATTGCTCCCGAAGTGGGTGGTTCAGCACAATTTAGAGCGTTTATTAAAGAAGAACTTTTCGCAGAAATAAATAAAAAATATAGAACTTCAAACAAAAAAGGTATAATTGGCGAATCGCTTTCAGGGCTTTTTGTAACAGAAACTTTTTTACAAACGCCAGAAATGTTTGACTTTTACATTGCATTCGATCCTTCATTGTGGTGGAATAATCAATATTTGGTAAAAACGGCAAAACAACACTTGGCAAAATTTCCGAATCAGCAAAAAGTATTTTGGTTCGCAGGTTCTAATGCTGAGGATATTTCGCCAAACACCAAACATCTTCGAGATGTATTAAAAGATACAAATCCATCAAACATAAAATGGAATTATTCTGATGAGCCAAACGAAGAGCATTCTACAATTTTTAGGGCAACCAAAGAAAAAGCAATCGTTTGGACTTTAAATCAATAAAAAATTACACTTGAATACAACTGCTTTCACCATATACGACGCTTC